>JALYOB010000113.1:4618-10024 GCA_030857085.1 Acidobacteriota bacterium
GTTCCAGGTACCGACAACCGACAACCGAGAACCGACAACCTCACTCGATCGAAATCTTCCTGAGCAGATTGAAGTCCGTCAGCATCTGCCCCGTCCCCAGCGCGACGCACGCGAGCGGGTCTTCGGCGAGCGTCACCGGCAGGCCGGTTTCTTCGCGCAGGCGCTTGTCGAGGTTTTTCAGCATCGAGCCGCCGCCGGCGATGATGATGCCTTTGTCCATGATGTCGGCGGAGAGCTCGGGCGGGGTGCGCTCGAGGGCCACGCGCACCGCTTCCACGATCGTGGCCACGGTTTCGCTGAGCGCCTCGCGGATTTCTTCATCGCTGACGACGAGCGTTTTCGGCACGCCTTCCACGAGGTCGCGCCCTTTGATCTCCATCGTCATCTCGTCATCGAGCGGGAAGGCGGAGCCGATCTCCATCTTGATCTGCTCGGCCGTGCGCTCGCCGATGAGGAGGTTGTACTTGCGTTTGATGTACTGAATGATCGCGTCGTCCATCTCATTGCCGGCGACGCGCACGGAGCGCGAATAGACGATGCCGGCCAGCGAGATGACGGCAACGTCGGTCGTGCCGCCGCCGATGTCGACGATCATGTTGCCGGTCGGGTCGGTGATCGGAAGTCCTGCCCCGATCGCCGCCGCCATCGCCTGCTCGATGAGGTAAACCTCGGTCGCACCGGCGCGGAGCGCGGAGTCTTTGACCGCGCGCTTTTCGACCTGCGTGATCTCCGACGGAACCGAGATGACGATGCGCGGCTTCACGAGAAAACGGCGCCCATGCGCCTTCTCGATGAAGTACTTGATCATCTTCTCGGTGACTTCGAAGTCGGCGATGACGCCGTCCTTCATCGGGCGGATGGCGACGATGTTGCCGGGCGTACGCCCGAGCATCTCCTTCGCCTCCTTGCCGACCGCCTCGACGTTGTTGTTGATCTTGTTCACGGCGACGATCGAAGGCTCGCGAACCACGATGCCTTTGTTCTTCGCATACACCAGCGTGTTCGCTGTCCCGAGATCGATCGCAAGATCGTTCGAGAACATCGAGAGAAGCGATTTCACAGCCATGTCGGTTTGTCGTTTCCTTACTTGAGGTTCCGTATGGGGCCGAGCGCCCGCGGTGCAAAACGGGGTCCAGATGGGATTGGTGGTCGAGTCACTACGAGTACCTCGGTTCCTCGGAGTACCTCGGAGTACCTCGGCTTTTCATCTTTCCCCGAGGTACTCCGAGGTACCCGAGGAACTCCGAGGTACTTCCAAGTGCGCCGAGGTACTTACTCCTCCACGATCACCGTCTGCGATTGTACCGTCTGATTTCCTGCCGCATCGACGGCCTTGATCACGATCGTGTTGCGGCCGACCTTTGCGACGGCGATCAGTTTCTGGAACGCGCCGCTCGATTCGACGTCCACTTCTTCATCGTTGATGAACACCGTGGCGCCGGGCTCGGTCGAGCCGGCGATGGTGTAGTACTGCCCGCCGACGTGGAACGGCACCTTCAGCGTCAGCGCCGGAGCGGTGCGATCGGAAGTCGGCTTGTTGCCGCCGCTCACGCGGAAACGGCGGAAGGTCGAGAACGGTCCGACGTCGCCGTCCGGTCCGACCGCGGCGACGCGCCAGTAGAACGCCCCTTCCGAAGTGACGCGGGCGAGCGCGCTGGTCTTGCTGCGCTTCGTGTTGATCTCCTGCGTCGAGAAGAGCCGCGAGCGGGAGACCTGCAGCAGATAGCCGCTCGCCCCTTCGCGCGCGTCCCACATCAGCTCGACCTTCAGATCCGAGGAGAGCTGGAACACCTGATTGTCGCCAGGAGAGAGGAGCGCGGGAGGCATGGTCAACTTCTTGACGGGTGAGATGACGCCCTGCGGATTGCTGCTGACTTTTTCGCCGATCGCGAGGCGCACTGCCGCGCCGCCCGAGGCAGGGCGCACTTCCGCACCGCCGCGCGTCGCGACGACGGCGGTCGTCTGCTGATCTTTGTCGAAGCCGACCTGGGTCGTCGACTCGGAATCGACCACCACCTGCGTTCCCGCGGTATGGACGGCCGAGGAATCATTTGCCGTTGCCACTTCGACCGAGCCGACGCGCATCTGGACGGCGTTGGTTTTTTGCCGCGTGGCCGGATTCACGGCCGCATAGATTTCGAGCAGCGCATTCGGACCGACCGTATAGAGCGAGCCGTTCGAGAAGATCAGTTCGGCGGATGAACGATCGCCGGTCTTCACCCAGTCGCCATTCACGAGCGGCGTGCGGGGATCGGCATCCTTCCACTCGCTCGATGATCCTTTCTGATACTCGACGCGTCCCTCGACGGTGAGGAACTGCGCGTCGTTCTCCATCTCACCGCCGCTCAAGGCAGCGCGGCTGATGGTCTGCGACTCGACGGCCGCGTCGCGCGCTTCCTGAAAACGGCTCTTCGCCAGCTGCGAGGTTGCCTCGTCGAGCTTCTGCTGCGCGCGATTGAACTCGCTGCGGTGGACATTGAAGTCGGCCGAGGCTGCGAGGGCGTTGAGCGCCTGCCTCGCGTCTTCGATCGCCGATTCGGCGTTCGTCTTCGGATTGCCTTTCTGGTTCTGCCAGAACCAGTAGCCGGCACCCGCGAGCAGAAGCAGCAGAACGATCAGACCGATCTGCTTGAGCCGGTCGATCGAGATCAGATACCAGTCGATGTTCGCGCCGGTTTCGTTGCGTTTGGTGGCCATCGAGACGGCAATGCGTTATAGCACGAGAAGTTAGCGCTTGCGCGCGGGGCGGTTGGCGCGCGCGCCGGGAATAGGTAAACTGCGCCGCTTTTTGTGCAACGGCGAATCAAACCTACCTTTCGCCCGAAAGAGATTTCCATGCTCAAAGTAATGCGTGACAGCTTTCACCACCTGAAGTGGATCCTCCTCGCCGTCGTGGCGGCATTCATCTTCGGTTTCGTCTTCATCGACATGGGCCTCGGCGGCGGCGCCACCGGCGGCGGCGCGGCCGATCCCCGTGCGTACGCCGCGCGTGTCAACGGCGAGACGATCACCTACAACGACTACGAGCGCGGTGTGAAGAACATCGAGCAGATGTACAGTCAGATGTACGGCCAGCAGTTCACGCCCGAGATGGCGGAGCAGATGGGCCTTCCCAAGCAGGTGCTCGATTCTCTGATCGATCAGCGCCTCCTCGGCCAGGAAGCGCGCCGCGTGCACCTCAGCGCGACGCAGGAAGAAGTCCGCAAGAAGCTCCTCTCGATTCCGGTCTTCACCGAGAACGGCAAGTTCGTCGGGATGGAGCTCTACAACCGCTACGTCACCGGCCCCCTCGGCTATCCGAGCGCGGCCGCGTTCGAAGAGGACCTCGCGCGCGACATCACGATCCAGAAGATGGAGAGCGCGCTCATGAACTCGCTCGTCGTGTCGCCGAAGGCCGCGGAAGCGGAGTATCGCCGCACGAACGAGAACGCGAAGATCCGTTACGTGGTGATGCCCGCGAACGCGCAGGCCGTCACCGTGACGCCGGCGGAAGTCGAGGCGTATTACCGCGCGAATCAGTCGAAGTTCGCACACGGCGAGCAGCGTCAGGTGCGTTACCTCATCGCTGATTTCGCGAAGATCCGTTCGCAGATCGTTCCGACCGACGCCGAGCTTCGTCAGGCCTATCAGGCCAACGCCTCGCGCTTCAAGCGTCCGGGTGCCGCGCACGTGCTGCACATCCTCGTCAAAGTGGATCCGAACGCGCCTCCCGCGGTCGACGCGGCGGCGAAAGCGAAGGCGCAGGGCATCGTCGCGCAGCTTCGCGGCGGCGCCGACTTTGCCACGCTCGCGCGTGCAAACTCCGAAGATCCGTCTTCGGCTGCAAACGGCGGCGACATGGGCTTCGTCGACATGGGCCAGACCGTTCCGGAGTTCGAGCAGGCGATCTTCTCGATTCCGCTCAACACCGTCAGCGATCCGATTCGCTCGCAGAACTTCGGCTATCACATCGTGAAGGTCGTGGAGCGCCGCGAGGAGAGCACGCGTCCGTTCGAAGAAGTGCGCGCGGAACTGAGCACGACCGCGTCGACGCAGAAGGCGCGCGACGTCGCGAAGGCCGAGATCAATCGCATCAACGCGCAGATCAAAGCGAACAAGCCGGCCAGCGCCGACGCCTTCTCGAATCTCGCGAACGACAAGGTCACCTCGAATGAAGGTGGCTGGTTCGCGCGCAACGAGGCCGTTGCAGGTCTCGGCAATCACCAGCCGCTCGTGCAGTGGGCGTTCGCCGCGAAGCCGGGCGACATCAGCGATCCGATCGGTACGCCGCGCGGTATCGCCATCGCGTACCTCGTCGGCAATCGTCCGGCCGGTGTGACGGCGCTCGCGGAAGTGCGCGAGAAAGTCGAGGAAGCGGCGAAGCTCGAGAAGGCGCGCACCGCGGCGCGCAATGCGCTCGCGCAGGCGATGGCCGGTGCGGCGTCGGTCGATCAGGTTGCGCAGAAGGTGAATCAGGTGGCGGGTGAGACGACCGTCGGCCGCCGCGATCGCATCCCCGGCCTCAACGGCGACATCACGGCCGTCGTCGACACCGCGATGACTTCGCCGCTCGGCGCAGTCAAGGGACCGGTCGTCGTCGGTGACGGCGCGGTCGCGTTCCAGGTGCTCGAGCAGAAGAAAGTCGCTCCGGAAGACATCGCGAAGAATCGCGCGACGCTGCTCGATACGCTTCGCAGCCAGCAGGCGCGCAGCCTTCGCGCGACGCTCATTCAGCGTCTTCGCAAGAACGCGAACATCGAGATCAACCAGGAGATCACCCGTCCGACGACCGCTCCGGCGGCAGGTGTTTGATCGTGACGCAATCGGACGTGCCGTCGAAATGGGATGAGCCCGCGATCCGCGTGCTCATGATGCCGCGTGACACGAACGGTCACGGCACGATTTTCGGCGGCGTGATTCTGTCGTACATCGACCAGGCGGGCGCGATCGAAGCGCGCCGGCAGGGTCTGCAGTTCATGGTCACCGTCTCGATGGACAAGGTTGTGTTTCACGAGCCCGTGTTCGTCGGCGATCTGGTGAGCTTCTGGACCGAGACCACGCGCATCGGCAATACCTCGATCACGACGAAAGTCGTGGTCGAGGCGATCCGCGCAGTCGATCCGTCACAGCGGGTGAAAGTGACCGAGGCGCAGGTGGTCTACGTGAACCTCGGCGAGGACCGGAAGCCGAAGGCGATCGAGCGGGTCGCGGCGCCGGCGTATTCGGAGAGCTGATCGCGACGCTTCACCGCTTCTTTCCCACACACTCACGAACTCACGACGCCTGGTGGAGCGGGAAATCGCGCGCGAGGCGATCCTGGGCTCTGGCGTGGCGCGATTCACCTTCGCCTCGTTGAACCGTCGCCGATGTCGCGTTCACTGTCCTCCAGGCGAGACTCACCCCATAGCGAATCGAGTGAGTCTCGCC
>JALYOB010000532.1 GCA_030857085.1 Acidobacteriota bacterium
GGTGCGAGCGGTCTCGCTTTGGACGTGCGCGTTCTTCACTTCGTCGAGGCGGAAGGTGTGGGTGACCACGGGCTTCACGATCGTCGCGATGCGGGCGAGCTGGGCGCCGTCGGGGTGGACGAGGATCGCCTGCGCGTTGATGGTCGTCGATTTTCTTGCGGTGCCGCCGAGGCCGAGGAGGGCGACTAAGGTGCCGCCGTTTTTGAGGAGGGGGACGGAGCGCGCCTGGGTTGCGCCGCCGATCGGATCGAGCACGACGTCGACGTCTTTCACGAGCTCTTCGAACTTCTGCGTCTGGTAGTCGATGATCACGTCCGCGCCGAGCTTTCGGAGGTAATCGTGATTCGAGGCGGATGCGGTGGCGATCACTTTCGCGCCCTTCCACTTTGCGAGCTGAATGGCCATCGAGCCGACGCCGCCTGCGCCGGCGTGAATGAGCACGGACTGGCCTTTCTCGAGTTTTGCGGTGTCGAAGAGCGCCTGCCATGCGGTGAGCGCGGTGAGCGGCACGGCGGCCGCTTCTTCGTGCGACCACCCTTTCGGCTTCTTCGCCGCCTCGCTCTCTTTGACCACCACGTATTCGGCGTAGCCCCCGCCGCGTCGCAGATCGAGCATCGCCATGACCGCGTCGCCTTTGCGGAACGACGTCACGCCCTCTCCCACGCTGTCCACTACTCCGCTGATGTCGAAGCCGGGAATGTACGGCAGTTTCGCGCCGGTGAAATCGACCGTCTGGCCCATGCGCGTGTACGTGTCGACCGGATTGACCGAAGCGGCGTGCACGCGCACGAGTAGCTCACCCGCGCTTGCAGTCGGACGAGGAACGGTCGCAACGCGCAGCACTTCCGGACCTCCGAAACGTTCGATCTGCACGGCGCGCATGGTGGGCTGAGTGGCGGCGAGGGTGGCGGCGAGGAGGAAGGTGGCGAACATGGAGCGAGCGTAGCGGGCGTTGCGTGCAGGCGCGCTATGGTCGGGATGGACGGACGTGATGATGTGTGATGCGGTACGCGCGCGCTGGGCGCGCGGCGTTGGGCGTTAGGCGTTAGGCGTTTGGGGTGTTTCGCCTGATTCGCACAATGCGTGAGGCCCAGGCGACGGCGCCCCAAACGCCCAACGCCCAACGCCGCACTTAGATGCGTTCACGCATCTAAGTGCCAAACCTGTACTGCAACGCCCTTCGAATTTCGTCCAGCTCCTGCGAGTCGCCGGCGCCGAGGGGCTTGGGGATCTCGATTGGCTTGAGGTCGGGGTTGCGGAAGGAGATCACGGCGTAGTCGGCGCCCGGCGGTTCGATCACATCATCGATCTCATCTTCGGTGCGGCCGATCTCCACCATCGCCTCGCGCGCCATGCGGCGGATGCGGTCCTCGAATGCAGTCATGCGACGCACGTTGTGCGAGTGCTGTGCCTTACGATGCGTCCGCGATGCGTTTGCACATCGGCTCCGGCCCGATTGCGATTCCGGGATGGACGAACGTCGACGTCGCGCCCTACGAAGGGGTGGACGTGGTGCTGGACGTGCGCGAGCCGTGGCCGTTCGCGAACGTCGAGTTCATCTTCGCCGAGCACTTCCTCGAACATCTCACGCTCGTGGAAGGCTTGCGTTTCCTGCGCGAATGCCGGCGCGTTCTGCGACACGACGGGGTGCTGCGCCTGTCGACGCCGAATCTCGACTGGGTCTGGCTCACGCACTACAAGGCGCCCTCCGAGCTCACGCGCGAGGAAGAGTTGCTCGGCTGCCTCGAGATCAACCGTGCGTTTCACGGCTGGGGACATCAGTTTCTCTACAACTTCCGCACGCTCGCACAGGCATTGCGCACTGCGGGATTCGCGGACGTGACGCAGCAGCAGTACGGCGAGAGCGACGTCGAGGCGCTGCGCAATCTGGAGCGGCACGAGCGGCATCAGGATGTTCCGAACGCGCCCTCCGTGCTGGTGATCGAAGCGCGCGGAGAAGAAAAAAGCGCGACCAGCTTCGAAGAGCTGATCGCGCCCTATGTGCGCGATTTCGATGCGCGGTGACGCTACGAGACTGCTGCCGTCTGGCGGCAATGCTCGTTGAACGCGGAGCTCAGCTCGGCCGCGATGTCGTGAGCCTCACGTCCTTCGATCTGCCAGCGTTCGAACATCTTCACGACCTGACCGTCCTTCATCAGCGCGATGGCCGGTGAGGACGGGCGGAAGCCGACGAAGTATTCGCGAGCGCGCTGCGTGGCCTCGCGGTCATTGCCCGCGAAGACGGTGATCATGCGGTCCGGACGCACTTCGTTCTCGAGCGCCATTGCGACCGCGGGGCGCGCCATGCCGGCGGCACAACCGCAGACCGAATTCACGACGACGAGGACGGTGCCTTTTTTGTCGCCGAGGACCGCGTCGACTTCGGCAGCCGTCCGGGTCTCCTCAACGCCGAGCCGCGTCAGCTCACGGCGCATCGGCTCGACAATCATTTCATCGTACATCTCTGGATCCTCCCGAACGGATCATAACGCAGGGGGTTGGGGGAGAAAGTTCCGCGGAACGGAGGTGTCATGCCGAGCGAAGTCGAGGCATCCCCTGCGGATGGCTCGTGCAGTGGCTTGTACGGAGGGGATCCCTCGACTTCGCTCGGGATGACACGGAAGCGAGTTCCTCGGCTTGGCGCCGAGGAACTCCGAGGAACTCCGAGGTACTGCTTTTTAGTGCCCGTGATTCTCCGAAATGTTGAGCGACTGCAGGGCCTGATTCAGGACGCCGTTGTAGCGGGAGGCATCCTGCTCGGGCGTGACGAACAGCACGTACATCAGGTGACCGTCCGGCATCGCGCGGGTCACGACCGTCACACGCTCATCGATGCGCGTGTTCGGGTTGCGTCCGCGGAGGCTGGCGGCCATGGCCGTACGTCCGTCCACACGGAGCTCCTGACCCGAGCCGCGGATCACGGAGAGGTGCGGGCTGTCGCGACGGATTTCCGCGAGCAGATCGTTCGTCGCATCCGCGAGCGTCATCTGCGTCGTGTTGCTGCGGCGGCCGCTGTCGCGCAGGTACGAACGCGGCGTGTTTCCGAACGGATCGTAGTGATTGATGATCATGCCGTAGACGACTTCGGTCTTGCCGTTGACGTCGCCGATGCCGCCTTCCGGCGCGATCGTGGCCGCGAAGTTTCCGCTGTCATAGACGCGCCAGTTCGACGGATATGCGATCTCGTACGCACCGGTGCGGTTCGAGAAGCGGCGCCACGAGCTCGACGGCGCTTCGACGCGTCCGACGTTGCCCGTACCGCTGCTGGTCATGGGCGGATTCGACGATCCCGAGCTCGGACGCGTGCCCTGGGCGATCTGCGCCATGGTCGGTGCGTCGCCGAGGCGGCGAAGGTCGTTCTTCACGCTGGCGAGCTGCTGGGTGTTCTGCGTCGGATTGGCCGGCTCACGGAGAAGCTGCCGTTCCTTCTCGATGCGCGCAATGCGATCGGGCGGCGCAGGGTGGTCGGAGAGCCAGTTGGTCTTTCTCGCCTTGTCCACGTTCTCCAGCTGGTGGAAGAAGCTGACCATGTCGGCGGGCGTGTAACCGCTGGCCGCGAGGATCTGTGCACCACGAACGTCGGCCTGCGTTTCGAGCTCACGGCTGAACTTGAGGAACAGCGC
>JALYOB010000533.1 GCA_030857085.1 Acidobacteriota bacterium
CTTCAAAAACTGCCCGTGCCCTTTGCGTCCGACATACTCCCCTTCCTCGATCACCACTTCGCCGCGGGACAGCACGGTTTTCGTCACGCCGCGCACTTTCATTCCTTCGTAGCAGGAGTAGTCGACGCGCATGTGGTGGGTGGTGGCGCTGATGGTCATCTCTTCGTCGGGATCGAAGATGACGATGTCGGCGTCGGAGCCGACGGCGATGGTGCCTTTGCGAGGGAAGAGGCCGAAGATTTTGGCGGCGGCGGTGGAGGTGAGCTCGACGAAGCGGTTGACGGAGATGCGTCCCTGCGCAACGCCGCCGTTGTAGATCAGCGACATCCGGTGCTCGACGCCCGGGCCGCCGTTCGGGATTTTCGAAAAGTCATTGCGGCCGAGCTCTTTCTGCTCCTTGAAGCAGAACGGGCAGTGATCGGTCGAGACGACCTGCAGGTCGTTGAACTTGAGGCCGCGCCAGAGCTTTTCCTGATTCCACTGCTCGCGAATCGGCGGCGTCATCACCCACTTTGCGCCTTCGAAGTTCGGGCGCTCGTAGACGTTGTAGTCGAGGAAGAGATACTGCGGACAGGTCTCCGCGTACGCGTTGATGCCCGCGTCGCGCGCGCGTGTCACTTCGTCGAGCGCGTCGCTCGAGCTGAGGTGAACGATGTAGACCGCGGTGTCGGCCATCTCCGCGATCGCGATCGCGCGATGCACTCCTTCCGCTTCCGCTTTCGTCGGCCGCGTGAGCGCGTGGTACTTCGGCTCGGTGTGTCCCTGTGCGAGCGCCTGTTTAACGATCGCGTCGATCACCACGCCGTTCTCCGCGTGCATGCAGATGAGGCCTCCGTTGTGACCGGCCATCTGCATCGCCTTGTAGATCGTGGCGTCGTCGACGAGGAACACGCCGGGATAGGCCATGAAGAGTTTGAAGCTCGTCACCCCCTGATCGATCATCTGCCGCATCTCGGGCAGACGCTCGTCGGGAAGATCGGTGCAGATGAGATGGAAGCCGTAGTCGATCGACGTCTTCCCTTCTGCTTTGGCGAACCATTTGTCGAGCGCCTGATTGAGCGATTCGCCTTTCGACTGCACGGCAAAGTCGATGATGGTGGTCGTGCCGCCATGCGCCGCGGCGTACGTGCCGGTCTCGAAGTCGTCGGAGGCGAACGTGCCGCCGAACGGGAGCTCCATGTGGGTGTGCGGATCGATGCCGCCGGGGATGACCAGACGCCCTTTCGCATCGATGACGCGATCGGCTTCGACGTCGATCGAACGGGCGATCATGCTGACCGTGCCGTTCTCGATGAGGATGTCTGCGTGGTAGTCGTCGACGGCGGTGACGATGCGGCCGTTGCGGATGACGGTTCTCATTGCACGCTCCTGGAGGGGATTCGAGTGAGCGCGCATTGTAAGCTGCTCGGCTAACATGCGCGCGAATGTTCCGTGCGCTCTTCGCGTCCCTGCTTTTCACCGTCACGCTCGCCGCACAGGATGCGGTTCACGTCGCGCAATGGGTGCGTGAGCCGAACGTCGATGCGGCACGTCTCGCTGCGGCGATCGCATCGAAAGACGCGCTGACGCGTGCAACCGCCGCACGCGTCGCGCTGGTGCGGAACGTCGACGCTGCACTGCCCGCGCTGCGTGCTGCAGCCGTCACCGAACGCGACGGCGTCGCGGCCCGCGAGCAGATCCGCGCACTGACGCTCCTCGGCACCGTCGACGATGTCGCGCTCGCGTCGAAGCAGCTCGCACGCTTCCCCGGTTCCATCGACTCCGATTTCACGGAAGCCATCGCGCGGCGAGGTGCGCCCGAAGCGGTGTCGCTGTATCTGCAGTATCGCGGCGCGCTGCGCGATCCGTCGCCATACGTGATGCTCGCGTTGTGGGGACGCGCGTCGCAGTCGAGCGCGACGGCCTCGCGCTTCATCGGCGCGGAAGATGCGCGCGCATTCCGCAGCCTCACGAGCGGCATGCTCTCGGCCGATATCGATCTCGACCCGAACGTGCTCGCCGCCGCACTCGAATCGCGCAACGACGCTGTGCGAACGCAGGCGCTCTGGTATTCGATCAGCCGCTTCGCCGTCGAGACGGACAAAGTGCCGGAGAGCGCTGCCGCGCCACGCGAGGGATCGACGGCCGAGGAGTCGTTCGCGCGGGAAGTGCTGCGGCGGATGCGCGGCGGCGAGCCGAAGGAAAGCGACGAATGGGTGGCGTGGCTCAAAAGCGATGAAGGGCGCTGGCGCGTGCCGTTCGGGAAAGCAGTGCGGCGGCATTTGACCCTCGCGGAACAGAAGGCGCTGAAATGGGAACCGCCGAAGGACGAGCCCGCGGGGCTTCCGATTCCGCGGCAGCAGGTCGAATTCGAGCAGCCGCCGTTCTCGCTGCCGATGCGACTGCCGGAGGGGCTGGATGACGCGCTGCTGCGCGAGAACAAATGCGACGGTGAATGGCTCGGGGTCGTGAGCGCTGCCGTCGATCAGAGCGGCCGCGTGCAGTCGATCGAGGTTTCGAAGGTCAGCACGAACCAGAGCGGCTGCAAGAGCGCACTGGAAACGATGCTGCGGATGACGCTCGCGCACCCGAAAAAGCTCAATGCAGCACTCACGACGAACAGTTTGCTGGCCGTGAAGGCGGAAGGGAAAACGGCTTGCTTCGACGAGTCGCCGCTCGCCGCGGCGGGCGGTGAGGTGCGCCACGTCGGCGGCGCGATGAAGCCACCGAAAATCCTGCGGCGGATCGAGCCGCCGTTTCCGGAGAGCGTGCGCAGCGTGATGACCGAGCGCTCGGCCCTGGTCATCGTCGAATCGACGATCTCGACCTCGGGATGCATTCGCGATCTCGCGCTGCTGAAACCTGCCGCCTATCCGGCGCTGAATGGGAGCGCGCTGCTGACGCTGGCGAAATGGAAATTCGCACCCGGTACGTTGGACGGGCAACCTGTCGATGTCCTCTTCAATCTCACGATCAATTTCAAGCTCAGCCACTGAGAACGTCGTGTCGTTCGGCGAACCAGCCGAGGGCGCGCTGTTCGTGCCATTGCCCGTCTTGGGTGCGCCCTCGGCACGCGAGGTGTGGCGCGATGAGAATCTGCTCTTCGGCTCCGCGATCGTCGACGAATCGCAGCCGCTCGATCAAGCGTCGCGGGAGCTGTACGCACAGCTGATCGACGAGGTACGCACCGCCGGCTTTCCGTACTTTGTGCGGATGTGGAACTACGTCGGCAGCATCAACGACCACGATCGCGATCGGGAGCGCTATCAGCTCTTCTGCGCCGGACGTCACGATGCCTTCGTCAGCGCCGGCTATCACCACGACGTTGATCTTCCTGCCGCGAGCGCGGTAGGGATGCCGGGCCGCGGCGCGATCACCTACTTTCTCGCCGCGCGCGAGCCGGGGATGCAGGTGGAGAATCCGCGTCAGATCGCGGCGTATCACTACCCGCCGCAGTACGGCGTGAAGAGCCCGTCGTTTTCGCGCGCGACGGTGTGGAAGGAGACGGTCTTCGTCTCCGGCACCTCGAGTGTGGTCGGCCACGCAACCGTGCACGCCGGCGATGTGCTCGCGCAACTCGACGAGACGCTGCGCAACATCGAAGTCGTGCTCGCGCAAACCGGCCGCACGCTGGCGAATGTCG
>JALYOB010000534.1 GCA_030857085.1 Acidobacteriota bacterium
CGATCAGGTCGTTCTCGAACCGGTCGGCAAAATCGGCGATGTCGTCGATGTGAATGTGCCGGTACTTTGCCGCGCGGTCCTGATGGCCGTCGGCGAGAAACGAGCACTCGATCATCAGCACCTGCGCCTTGAAGACTGCGTCGCACGTTTCGAGCAGACCCCGATCGGTGTCGCCGGTGTAGAAGAGAATCGGACAGCGATACTCGTCGTGCACCACCGTCCCGCCGCGGCGCAGACGCGCGATCTCCTGCGGATCGGCGTCGGCGAATTCGGCGAGCAGGTGATGCCGATGTTCGAGAAACTCGTAGCCGCGCGCCGCGACGCGATGCGGTGCAGCGTGGCCGCGCACCGACAGTCCGCGCGAGAGTCGAAGCTCCTCCCCTGCCGCAACGCCGACGACCTCGATCTCGAACTCCGCTCCGGTGAGCTTCTCCTGAATCGCCAGCAGCGCCCGCACATCGTCCAACGCCTCGGCCGGAACGTAGATCGTTCCGCCGTCGAGCTTCTGCAACCGCCGCTGCCCTGCGTAGAAGGCAATGCCCGCCGCGTGATCGAGATGCGCATGCGTGACGAACACATGCGGCATCGACACGACCACGTCCGGACCGCGTCCGATGTCGAGCGCGATGTTGAGATCGCGGACGCGGAAGAACGTCTCATGCCCCGCACGCGACCGCCCTTCGATCAGAAAGTGCTCGGTCTGGAGGGAGAAAAAGTCTTTGTCGTGCATTGGTGTGGAGGGAGGAAGCGCCCCGGTGTCATCCCTCACCCCTCATCCTCTCGACCACCTGCACCACATCCGCCAGCCGCGTCACGTACGCGTCGGGCGTGATCTCGAGGCCGTGATCGACTGCGGCTGCGACGGCGGTGCCGCGCACGGGGGGGTCGAAGTGAATCGCGCGCATGCCGCAGCGTTGCGCGCCGTGCACGTCGACGTAGAGGTTGTCGCCGATGAAGACCATCTCGTCATAGTCGACGCCGAGGCCGCGGCGGAGCTCTTCGAAGATCGAAGGCTGCGGCTTGCACGCGCCGTGTTCGTTCGAGAACACCATCACGTCGATGAACTCGGCGAGTCCGAGCGTTTCGAGGACGCGGCGCAGCGCGTAGCCGGGAGTGCGGCCGGTGTTGCTGATGAGACCAATCGAGAATCCGCGCGACTTCAGAGCACGCAACAGCTCGGGCGCACCTTCGACCAGCGCAGGCGGCACTTCGATCGTCGCGGTTGCATACGCCTCTTCGAGATCGCGCAGCGCGCTCTCGCTGAACGACGCCGCGTCGAGTTCGAGCGCCTCGAGAAAGTGCACGATCTGCACACGGCAATCGATGTCGCGATCGGCCGACCAATACAGCTCGAAGCAGCGACTCCACAGCGCCCTGTACGCCCGCTCGATCCGCTCGGCTTCATGCGCATGCCCATGCGCCCGCAGAATCTCCTCCATCCGCGTGAGCCGCAACCGCTCCTGCTCCCGCGAAAGCTCGGGCGTGTCGGTGATGAGGGTTTCCCAGAGGTCGAATGCGATGGCTTTGAGCATGGCGTGTGATTGGTGAGGGTTGTCCGTTGTCGGTTGTCGGTTCCGGGTGATGCGCTGCCTGACCTTGAACGGACAACCGAGAACCGACAACGCGCGCGCAGCGCGCTAGTTCAACTTCACCCTCCCCCCGAACCCCTCGTCATACCCATGAAAGTATTCGAGCGCGGGCTCGGGGTGTTTCCAGCAGTAGTAGCCGGCGCCGCTGTCGAAGTCGATCAGCCAGAGGCCTTTCACTTCGATGCCGTGCGCGAGAATCGCCTCGGCCCATTCGCCGACGACGCGCTGGTAGTCGGCTGGATCTTCGGAGTCGAGTGCGTCGATCCGATCGGCGGCCTCGCTGGTGATGCGTTGCACCTCCGGCAGCAGCGCCACCGCTTCCTCGTATGTGAAAATCCGTTTGCCCACGGCGCGCGAATATACCAACTGGCAACCGTTTGCGGCGTTGTGCTAAAAGGCGCCTTGCATTCGTGCGACAACACGAGGAGGAACATCCAATGTCGGTAGAGGATCGGGTCAAATCCATCATCGTCGAGCAGCTTGGCGTCGACGCCGAAGAAGTCACCCCGGAAGCGTCGTTCGTCGAGGACCTCGGCGCGGACTCGCTCGACACCGTCGAGTTGATCATGGCGTTCGAGGAAGAGTTCGGGGTGGAGATCTCCGACGACGAGGCGGAGAAGATCCGCAAAGTGCGCGACGCGGTCGAATACATCGACAAACGCGCCAAAGCGCAGTAACGATCGATACCTCAACGTGACGGCGGACCGCGCGTCCGCCGCATTCCACCGGGGCGGGCTCGAGCCCGCCCTACGTTTGTAAAGGAGCGGACTCACTTGACCAGACGTCGCGTCGTCGTGACCGGAATCGGAATGATCTCCCCCGTGGGCGTCGGCAACGAAGCCACCTGGGAAGGCCTCATGTCCGGCCGCTCGGGGATCGGACGCATCTCGAAGTTCGACGCCAGCACCTATCCCGCGCAGATCGCGGGCGAGGTGAAAGGCTTCAATCCCGAGCACTACATCGAGAAAAAAGAGGTCAAAAAGTCCGACACCTTCATTCACTTCGCCATCGCCGCCGCGCAGATGGCGTACGACGACGCGGGCCTGGACAAGACGAAGGAAGATCCCGATCGCGTGGGCGTGATCATCGGCTCGGGCATCGGCGGACTGCCGCTCATCGAGGAGATGCACAAGAAGCTCCTCGAGCGCGGACCGTCGCGCATCTCGCCGTTCTTCATCCCCGGCCTGATCGTCAACCTCGCGTCGGGTCACATCTCCATTCGCTTCAACGCGCAAGGACCGAGCTCCGCTCCGGCCACGGCGTGTGCGACCGGCGCGCACGCGATCGGCGACGCGATGAAGATCATTCGTCACGACGAAGCGGACATCATGTTCGCCGGCGGCAGCGAGGCGGTCATCACCGCGCTGGCGGTCGGCGGCTTCTCCGCGATGCGCGCGCTTTCGACGCGCAACGAGGAACCGGAACGTGCGTCGCGCCCGTGGGACGCGCAGCGCGACGGCTTCGTCATGGGCGAAGGCTCGGGCATCCTGATTCTGGAAGAGCGCGAGCATGCGCTCGCCCGCGGCGCGAAGATCTACTGCGAGCTGTCCGGCTACGGCATGACCAGCGACGCGTTCCACATCACCTCCCCCGCGGAAGACGGCGGCGGCATGGCTCGCGTGATGCTGCGCGCGCTCAAGGACGCGAGTCTGCAGCCTTCGGACATCGGCTACATCAACGCGCACGGCACGTCGACGCCCATCGGCGACAAGACCGAGACGACGGCGATCAAGTCGGTGTTCGGCGAGGCGGCCTACAAGCTCGCCATCAGCTCGACGAAATCGATGACCGGCCACCTCCTCGGCGCCGCCGGCGGACTCGAGTCAGCAATCGCGGCGATGGCGGTGAAGACCGGCCAGATCCCTCCCACGATCAACTACGAGAACCCCGATCCGGAGTGCGATCTCGACTACGTCCCTAACGTCGCGCGCACGATGCCGGAGCTGCGGCACGTGCTCTCGAACTCCTTCGGCTTCGGCGGCACCAACGCGACGCTGATTTTCTCGAAACACGATTAGCGTGGAGTGGGGGGG
>JALYOB010000114.1 GCA_030857085.1 Acidobacteriota bacterium
CGGCCGAGATGACCGGTCCCAGCGAGAGATTGAACGGGAAGTTCCACGGCGAGATGACGAGGACGACGCCTTTCGGCTCGTAGCGGACCCACGAGCGCGAGCCGAACAGCGTCAGGGGGGAGCCGACGCGCTCCGGCTTCATCCAGCGGCGGAGGTGGCGGATCGCGTGCCGCGCCTCGCTCACCACCGGCAAAATCTCGGAGAGGTCGACCTCGGCCGCGGGCTTGCGGTAGTCGGCCCACATGGCGGCGCGGATCTCGTCGCGCCGTTCGAGCATGGCGCGCTCGAGGGCGCGCAGCTTCGCGATGCGCTGCGCCGCCGTCGTGGAGGCGACGGCGGCGCGGTTTTTCTGTTGCGCTTCGTAGATGCGCTCGATCTCATCGAGCGCGGAGTGAATCACGCGCGGGGCAAAACTGCTCACGCCGCAATTCTATCGTTACGGAAAGACGATCTCGGCGATCTTCGTGAGCGGCACGTACACCGGCGCGGCGGTCGCGTGATCGCGGCCGATGAGATCGATGTTCGGATAGCCGTTGCAGGCGTCGACGAAATAGAGCTCCGTCGGCTGGCCGCCCTTGGTCGTGACGGTGATCTTCTGCGTTGTGCCGCCCGGGCAGCAGGCGGATGAAGTGGCGGTCGTCGCCGGTCCGCTGATGCGCGAGATCTGCGAGCGATCGACCACGATCGCGGTGCCGTCGGGCTTGCAGAAGTCTTCGTACCGCGCGGCGCGGTAGCCGCTGAACGGCACCGAGTAGCCGAACTCGATCGAGTCGTCGTCGAGCACGTAAACGTTGCCGTCGGTGTCACGCGCGCTGACCGTCGGATGGGGGTCGAGCTGCACGGTCACCGACTGCTGTCCGCCCGCGACGTTGACGGTTTTGGCGTCATAGCCGGTGCGGCTGATCTCGAGTGCGATCGTGCTGCCCGAGCCGCTTGCGCCCTTGACGGTGAACTTGCCGGCCGTGTCGGTCGTGCGCGAGATGCGTCCGACTTTCACGGTTGCACCGACCACCGGCGCGTTCGTTTTTGCATCGACGACCGTGCCGCTGATGTCGGCGGTCGTCTGTGCGGCAGGACCGGGATGCGTGACGGCGCGGCGCTTCGACTGCGCGACGGACGGGAGGGCGAAAAGCGTCGCAACAAGGGCGACGGACAACAAACGGCGGGCTGGAGTGAAGGTCATGGATCTCCTCGAAGTCATGTGGTTGCGACGGGGGACGCCGCATGAGAGTTTCGCTTCGGATGGTAACACTCGCATCTTCATACGGAGCCATGCCGGGAAACGTTGTCACCAGTCTGGCCGCGCACTTGCTTGGGCGCTGTCGCGTTCTGCGTTGTCCGCTGTCCGTTGAGGGTGCTTCGTTCTGCACGGGAACCTTCAACGGAGAACGAACAACGGACAACCACTACGGAGGTGTTATGCGTTTTCCCCCGCTCGTGATCCTCTTCGCTGCACTCGCGCTCGCCGCCTGCACGACGACCACCACGCCGGCCGCCGCACCCGCGACGACGCCTGCACCGGCCGCGCAGGAGAACTCATCGATGCAGACCGACGCCGGCCCGGCTCAGGCCGCAACCCCGACCGCAGCAGTACCGGCAGCCCCGACCGTCGAAGAAGCAACGCAATTCGTCGCCGACGCGGAAGCGCGGCTGGCGGCAATGAACGTCGATGCGCAGCGTGCTTCGTGGGTGCAGTCGACGTACATCACTCACGACACGCAGATTCTCTCCGCGCGTGAGAACGAGAAACTGATCAATGCCGGCGTCGAGCTCGCGAAAAAAGCAGCGCGCTACGACAACCTCGAGCTGCCGTACGACGTGCGGCGCAAGCTCGAAACGATCAAGCTCGCCCTCACCTCCCCCGGCCCCGCCGATCCCGCGCTGACCGCGGAGCTCGCGCGCATCGGCTCGGAGCTCGAGGCGATGTACGGCTCGGGCAAGTACTGCCCTCCCGGCGCAACCGGACAGGCCTGCCTCGACATCAGCGAGATCACCAACATCATGCGCACGAGCCGCGATCCGCAGAAGCTGCTCGATGCGTGGCGCGGATGGCACACGGTGTCGCCTCCGATGCGTGATCGCTTCACCCGCTTCGTCGCGCTCATGAATCAGGGCGCGCGCGACCTCGGCTACTCCGACGTCGGCGCGATGTGGCGCTCGAAGTACGACATGCCGCCGGACGCATTCGCGGCGGAGCTCGACCGCCTCTGGGGTCAGGTCAAGCCGCTCTACAACTCACTGCATTGCTATGTGCGCTGGAACCTGACGAAGAAATACGGTCCGGACGTGGTGCCGCCCGGACAGCCGATTCCCGCGCATCTCCTCGGCAACATCTGGGCGCAGGAGTGGGGCAACGTCTACGACCTCGTCGCGCCGCCGAATGCGAATCGCGGCTACAACCTCACCTCGATTCTCGAGAAGCGCAAAGACATCGATCCCGTCGGCATGGTCCGGACCGGCGAGCGCTTCTTCACCTCCCTCGGCTTCGATCCTCTTCCGCAGACGTTCTGGGAACGCTCACAGTTCGTGCAGCCGCGCGATCGCGACGTGGTCTGTCACGCCTCGGCGTGGGACGTCGATGACGTCGACGATCTGCGCATCAAGATGTGCATCGAGAAGAACGCCGACGATTTCAACACCATCCATCACGAGCTCGGCCACAACTTCTATCAGCGCGCGTACAACCGCCAGCCGTTCCTCTACAAGAACAGCGCGAACGACGGCTTTCATGAAGCGGTCGGCGACACGATCGCGTTGTCGGTGACGCCCGGCTATCTCGTGAAGATCGGCCTTCTCGACAAAGAGCCGCCTGCCTCATCGGACATTCCTCTCCTGCTCCGCGACGCGCTCGACAAGATCGCCTTCTTCCCCTTCGGCCTGATGATGGACAAGTGGCGCTGGGGTGTGTTCTCGGGACAGATCACGCCGGAGAACTACAACAAGGCGTGGTGGGATCTGCGCCGTCAGTACCAGGGCATCGCGCCCGCCGGAGCGCGCGGCGAGGAGTTCTTCGATCCGGGCGCGAAGTACCACATCGCGGCGAACGTGCCGTACGCACGCTACTTCCTCGCGCGCATTCTCCAGTTCCAGTTCCACCGCGCGCTCTGCCGCGAAGCCGGTCAGACCGGCCCGCTCAACCGCTGCTCGATCTACGGCAACAAGGAAGCGGGAGCGCGTCTGGCGAAGATGCTGGAGATGGGCATGAGCCGCCCCTGGCCCGACGCCCTCGAAGCGCTCACCGGCCAGCGTGAAATGGACGCAACCGCGGTCGTCGACTACTTCCGCCCGCTGCTCGACTGGCTCGAGGTCCAGAACCGCGGCAAAGAATGCGGCTGGTAATCGCTATGGAGTGCGGCGACGCAAGTCACCGCTTTCACTCGTCCGGCAAGTGAAAGCGGCGACTCGACGTCACCGCACTCCAAGCCTTTACTGAACGGTATACGTGCAATCCACCGCGTACGCATCACCGGCCGCAGCGGTCGTGATGTTGAAGCGGAAGCCATCCACGGTCAGATTCGTCGCGAACGGCGAGTTCGTCGTGACATTCGCGCGATAGCCGTTCGTGCAATCGAGGGTGACGCTCGTCGGCGTCGTGGCCCGTTTGACGCGGAAGTTCACGTTGTACGCGCCCGAGCGGCTCGCCGTGTCCGCCCAGAAACGAAAGCCGCAACTGCCGGTCTCCGGCGCCATCGTGACCAACGTCCCCACGAGCATGTGCTGCGTCGCACTCGCCCACGGAATCTGAATCGGGCTGGTCGTGCCATAGAGCTTGTTAATGCCGATGATGTTGCGGGTCGTGTTCGCGCCGAAGCTCGCGCCGACCGGCGTGCGCGGCACGTTCGTATTCGGATCGACCGTGTTCACGTTGCCGTTCAGCACCGTACCGTCCGAGTAATCGGTGACGTCGATGCAGGCGTAGGACGCGTTCGCCTGATTGCAGTCCGTCATCTGATTGCCGCTGATGATCGTGTCGGTCGCACTCGACACCTGAATGGCCGAACGCTGGCCGTGATCGAAGGTGTTGTCCTCGATCAGCGTGGCCATGATGCCGTTCGGCGAGGCGGCGGTGTTGGTCGCCTGCCCTGCCGGTCCGGTGAGCGTGACGTCCGTGTCCTGGCCGTTCTCGAACATGTTCGACGAAATCTGATTGCCCCGATTCGGACCGATGCCGCTCGCCGTGTCGTGCTTGATCACGACCGACTTGCCGTTCTGCGTGAACGTGTTGCCGATGATGTGGTTCCAGCTTCCCTGCGTGATCTGAATGCCGACCTGATTGGCGAAGAAGCGGTTGTTCTGGATCTCGTTGCGATAGCCGCGATCGAGCTTGATCGCGTACGCCGTCCGTTCGAACGCGTTGTCGTTGATGTGGTAGTTGTGCAGTCCGCCCGTAGTGCCGCTGCCGGTCACGTTGATGCCGGCGTTCGGCAGGTCGACGAACCAGTTGCGTTCGATGCGGCCGTCGTTCGCGACGAGCGCCGAGCTCACGATCGCGTCGCCGGTCCCGCTGAACAGTGGATCTTCGGTGCGCGCGCCCCAGAAGCCGAGGTTGATGATCGAGAAGGAGCCGTTGGCCCAGCTGACGTCGATGAAGTCGCGATCTTTGTCGGTGACGTGAAGAATCGAGCCGCTGCGCGCGCCGACGAATGCCGAGCCGCGCAGCTCGAGCGTATTCGGACCGGCGTCATTCACCGCGCCGAGCTGTAGCGTCGCGCCGAGACGGTAAACGCCCGGCGGGAAGTAGACCACCATCGCGTGGGCGCCGAAGCTCGCGCTGCCGCTGCCTGCGACGGTGCGCGCGGCGTTGATCGCCGCCTGAATCGCCGGCGCGTCGTTCGTGGTGTCGTCGCCTTTCGCGCCGAAGTCTTTGACGTTGAACACTTCGCCCGAAATCGAGACCCAGTTCGTGAGCGGCGATACCGAGGCGGTCTGCATCCAGAGGCCGCGCATCTCGCCGGTGAGCTCCATGATCGTGCCTTGCGGTTTCGACGGAAACGCCGATCGCGTGCTGCTGGTCGTGACGGTGACGTCCTGTCCGGCTGCGGAGCCGGCAATGAGCAAAGCGCCGAGGAAAGAAAAGATGTAACGCTGCAGGTCCATACGAATCTCCTTCGGCAGATCATACGGACCGCAGTGACGGACCCGTCTATTCGGAGCACTTCACGAGCCACATTGCGGCCACAATCCGGCCGCCACAAAAGACGGCATGATCCTCGCGATAGACCGAATGTGGATGCCTACTCACATGGTCATGGAAACCCACCCCGCGGACTATCGCCTGGAGCGCTGGATCGCGCTCTTTCTCGCGCTTCTTTTCTTCGTTCCTTTCGTCGCGAAAGCGGAGGAGTCTCCGCTCGCGCTCGTCTGCTCCGGAAACAACGCGTGGCTGCAGCACGCGAGCAATGACGCGCCCGCCAGCGCATGGATTCTCGAAGACGCGCGCCTGAGCGCCGGCACGATCGCGAAGGCGTCGTGCTCGGAAGTGCCGGTGCCCGCCCCCGCGAAGATCGCATTCAACGGACGCATGGCCACGCTCGACTATCGCTGCGGCGACGCCGATGAAGATGGTCTGGTCGATTGCGTGCTCGAGCTCGACGGACAGCCGCTCGCGAAACGGGTGGCGTTCGAAGGCGAGCCGCTCAAAGTGCTGGTGAGCTTCGCCGGCGACCTCGACCGCGACGGTCAGCTCGACCTGCTCGTCGACGTGGCCCGCAACGCGTATGAATACCGGCCGGCGTTGTATTTGTCGTCGCCGGGAGCGGGTGGCCTGCAGATGGTCGCGCGGCGGTGATCGGAATTGAAAATTGAAAATTGAAAATTGAAAAATCGGCACTTCGATCGACGTCTGTGCGCGTTCGGTCCGATCTTTCAATTTTCAATTTTCAATTCACTCCACGACGACAGATCGATCGCGCGACACGCGTTCAACCGCCAGGTCCTCACGAAGCAACCCGTAGAACACCACATCCAGATACTCCCCCCACTTGTACTGATGCTGCCGCAGAAAGCCTTCGCGCTGCATGCCGATCTTCTGCAGCACGCGTCCTGATGCCGGATTGCGGGTGAAGTGATAGGCGAAGATGCGGTGGAGTCCGCACTCTTCGAATCCATACCGCACCAGCTCCCTCCCCGCCTCGGACGCATAGCCGCGATTCCAGAACGGCACGCCGATCCAGTAGCCGAGCTCCGCGATCGCGTGCTCCTTCATCATCAATCCCATCGCACCCACGAGCTGCTCGCCGTCGACCAGCGCGAAGTTGTGAATCGTCCCCGCCTCGATCTCCCGCTTCTGCATCTCGATCCACTCCATCGCCGCACCGTCCGGATAGGGATGCGGAATCATGAGCGTATTGAGCGCGACCTCCCGCGCACTGCAGAACTCCTGCACCGCGGGCGCATCGCTAGCCGCAAAGGGCCGCAGCGTGAGACGGGCGGTGGTGAGGGTTGGGAGTGGAGCCATGAAGGGCGATTGTACGCGGCGGCGCGGGTGCGGCTGCGAGGAGCGGCTTGAATTGAAAATTGAAAATTGAAAATTGAAAAATCGATGACGAATCGCGATCACTGCCGATCTTTCAATTTTCAATTTTCAATTTTCAATTCTTCCCACCAGCGAACCGCACCACCTCGCGAACACGCCTGCCAACCTCCTCCTCCGCATCGACCGCGATGTCGCGATCGCGTTCGGCGGCGTCGAGGAGGGAGCGGAGGGCGCGATACGCGTCGCCGCGGTCGGACTGTTCGCGCACGTCGATCTTCATCCGCTCATCAATGCGCGCGCGGATTTCGGCGGGTGTCGCATCGCGCAGGATCTCGCGCGCCTCGCGGCGAATCGCGAGCTCACGCCGCAACCGCGGAATCAACCCGATCAGCGCGAACAGGATCGCAGCGGTCGCGAGCCAGGGCCACAGCAGCTGTTTTTCCTCGAGCGGCTCGGCCGTTTTCGCAGGGTCCGCCGGCTCCGGAGGTCGGGCCATGATCGCGTTAACGAACGATGGCGTGCATCGCAGCTCGCGGCGTTGCGCGGTTGCGGGATCGAAGATGCGCATCGTCAGCGAAGGGATCGCGAGTGGCGCCGAGGAGTTGGGGAAGATGAGAAAACGCCACTGTCGCGCCATCGCAAACGAACGCTCGTCGCGCGACACCGTGACCTCCCCTCCTTCGAGCTGCACGCGCCCCGCGACCGGCCCGTCGAAATGCGGTGGCGTCGCCGCGCGCACGTTGCCGAGGCCGATCAGCGCGGCTTTCACCACAACCGGTCCGCCGTTGCGCTGCACGGGCGGCTCGCACGTCAGCGACAGATCGCCCACTGCATCAACCGGCGGTCCGGGCGGCAGCGGCTTCACCGTCACTTCGACAGGCGCGGAGGTGAACGAGTTCTCGACCAGCTCTCCTTCGAACGTCGCAAACGGTCCGCTGCGAATCTGCCGCATCACCGCCGCGTCGACCGTGATGCCGCCAATGCGCAGCACGCCGCTCCGCAGCGGAAAGAGCGTCGCGCGACGCGCCGGCAGCCGCTGCATCATCACGTTCCCCACGAACACCCGCTCCGGCTGTTCCTCCCTTCGCCGCTCCTCGGTCCAGAATTCTTCGAGCTTCGGCACCGACGAAATCTGCCACTGCTGCACCTGCGCTGCGTTGTACAGCCACCACGTGACGATCACCGGCTCGCCGACGAACGCGCTTCGTTTGTCGATCTCCGCGATGACGAACAAAGGATCGCGCCCGCTCGCCTGCAACTCCCGCAACACCACTTCGGGATCATTCGAGCCCGACGCCCGATCGGGCAGGACTTGCAATGAGATCGCGCTCAACGTCTCGCGCTGTCCGTCCTCCGTGTTGAGCACGAGCGGGCCGACCATCGCCATGCCCGGCGCGAGCGGCCGCGCGCGAAAGCGAAATGCTTTCCGCCGCGTCACGTCGCCGTTGATCCAGGCGTATTCGGAGGAAACAGAAGGCTCGCCAAGGATCTGAAGATTGCGGACCGGGACATCGACGTCGTCGAGCTCCGCGAACGCACCTTCGAGCGAGACGGTGATCGTGACCAGCCCGTTCATCTGCAGCGTGCGCGTATCGACAATCAGTTCGTCCGCCGCCGCGCGCCACGCCGCGAGCGCGAGCAGCAGCAGCCACGCCGCGCGCCGCGCTACCACCCGACCTTCCCCTCCGCCGCGCGCCCTTTCATCCGGCGCAGCTCTTCCTGCTCCTGCTGCTGCACGCTGCGCAACAGCGCTTCGAGATCCATCTGCCCCGGTTGCGGTCTCTGCTGGCCATTCGCTGAAGGTTGCGGTTGCTGCTGCCGCTGTTGCTGCTGCCCTTTGTCGCCCTGCTTGCCGCCCGCGCCCTGCTGCTGTTGCCGCTTCTGTTCGGCCTGACTGCGCTGCAGTGCGATCTCGAGATTGCGTTTCGCGCCGGCATGATTCGGATTCGCGCGCAGTGCGTTGATGTAATCGTGAATCGCGTGCTCGTTCGCCTTCGACGCGAGCGCGCTGTTGCCGCGATTGAAGAGTGCATCCGCGCGCAATGCGGGATCCTTGATGGCTTCCGCAAGCGCGGCCGAACCCTGCTCGCGCTGCCCTGCCGCGATCTGCGCGGTGCCGAGGTTGAAGGCGTTGCGCGCGGAGGGAGCGAGTTCCTGAGCGCGGCGATATGCGTCCGCCGACGCGGCATAGTCCTTCTTCTGATACGCCGCCGCGCCGCGCGATGCGGCAGCGTGCGAGTTCGTTTCGCGCCACCAGCCGGCGAGACCTGCGAGTGCGATCAGCAGCGTCACGAACTTCACTCGGCACCTCGATTCAGCAGCGACGAAAGCAGCAGCACCACGAACGATGCGCCGAGGGGCCACTGATAGCGATCGATCGGGACGCGCGATTCCGTTTCATGCGTGGTGCTCGCAGCTGCGCTGCGAATGAGCGGATCGAGCGCGCGCGCGCCGAACGGATTGTCGAAAAAGCGCCCGCCGGTTTCACGCGCGAGCTCGGTGAGCACTTCCGGACGTGCGTACGTCGTGACGACGTCGCCGGTCGTGTCGCGCAGCGGTCCGGTCGGCGTCGGAATCGTGCTGCCGGCGGCGCTGCCGATGAGAATGGTCGAGACGTCGATGCCGCGCGCTTTCGCGAGGCGAATGGCGTCGCCGGCGCGCGTCCCCTGATCCTCGCCGTCGCTGATCACGACAATGTCTGCTTTGCGCACGAGATCGGCTTCGATGAGCCGCAGTCCCGCGATGACTGCGCTGCCGACGTCCGAGCCCGGCTGACCCGTCTCCCCCGGCACGATCGTGTCGATGAGTGACAGGACCGCCGCGGTGTCATCGGTCAGCGGCGACTCGACTTCGGGCGAGGCCTCGAACACGATCAGCGCAACGCGGCCCGGTTGTTCTTCCGTGAGCCGCATCGCAATCGCTTTCGCCGCAGACAAGCGCGAGGTGCCGACGTCCTCCGCGCCCATGCTGTTCGAGACGTCGATCGCGATCACGCGATTCGCTTCGCGCGCGACGATCGGCACGACGTGAAAGCCTGCGTACGGCCCGGCGAGGGCGAGGCAAGCGCAGATGAGTGCGAGTCCGAGAAGCCACGGCCGGATGCTTCGCTGCGGTTGCGCAACACCGCGCAATCGTTCCGAGGTGAAGCGGCGTGCGATGCGCGTGCGCAGACGCTCGCGCGCGACGAAGAACGCGATCACGAACGGCATCGCCGCGAGCAGCCAGAGAAGCGAGATGTTGCGGAAGGTCATCATCCCGCCACCTTCATCCAGTACGTCTCGCCGCCGAGGAGCGAGAGCGCGAGGAGCGCGAGACCGGCGGCGAGGGGCGCGAAGTAAAGCTCGTCGATCTGCTCCCGTTTCGGCGAAGTGAGGCGCGTTTTCTCGAGCGCGTCGATGCGCTGCAGCACGCGTGCGAGCGCGCGAGGATCGGTGGCGCGGAAGAACGCGCCGCCCGTTGCATTCGCGATCGCCGTCAGCGTCGGCTCATCGAGCTCGCCGCGGATGTGCGTGTACACCGTTTCGATC
>JALYOB010000115.1 GCA_030857085.1 Acidobacteriota bacterium
CTGCGAGTAGTCGGCAGAGAGCAGCACCTGTCCTTCGTCCGCAATGAAGGCCTTGCGAATCTCGCGGCCGGTCTGCGTGCGAATGGGGATGTTCTGCAGATTCGGATCGGACGAGGACAAACGTCCTGTCGCGGCAACCGCCTGATTGAAGGTCGTGTGCACGCGGCCGTCGCTGCCGACGATCTGCGGCAGCGCGTCGACGTATGTGCCTTTGAGTTTGTGCAGCTCCCTGTGCGACAGGATCAGCTCCGGCACCTTGAAGCCGTGGCTCGCGAGCTCCTGCAGCACTTCCACGCTCGTCGACCAGCTCTTGGTCGTTTTCGTTTTCTTGAGAACGGGATAGTTGAGCTTCTCGAACAGGATGTGCCCGAGCTGCATCGGCGAGTTGATGTTGAACTCTTCGCCCGCCTCTTTGTAGATCTGCGTTTCGAGCTGCGCGAGCTGCTCGCCCATCGAGTTCGACATGCGGCGCAGCAGATCGACGTCGATGCGAATGCCGCGTTCTTCCATCGCGCCGAGCACGGGGAACAGCGGCATCTCGATGCGTTCGTAGATGTCGGCCAGTGCGGCATCGCGGCGGAGCTCGGGCTCGAGCATCGTCTGCAGCGCGAACGAGACGTCGGACTTTTCGCCGAGGTATTGCTGGTAGGGGGTCAGTTGCGAGGAGCCGATTTCGTGATCGAGCGCGAACAGAGGCGCGGTCTTCGCCACGTCTTTGCGCGCGAGCACGTCCTGCTTGAGGCGGTCGCGCGCGATGTTGCCGAGGGCGTGGCTGGGGAGGCCGGGGTTGATGACGTACGACATGAGCATCACGTCGGCCCAGCGCGCGGGCACCGGCAGTTGCGCGGCACGTAAACGGCGCGATTGCGCCTTTGCGTCGTAGACGATGAACGTTCTGTCGCTTGCGAGCAGGTCGCGGAGCGCGTCGCGCATCTCCGCGGTGCCGCCTAAATGGGCTGCAAGCGGAACGAGCAGCGAGTCGGATGCGCGCGAAGAAAGCGCGGCTGCGATCGGTGCGTCGAATCCTTCGGGCGTTTCGGGTTCGAGCCAGATCGCGATCGGATCGGCGCCTTCGACGTACTCACGCACGTCTTCCGCCGACACCGCAATCCGGAACTCTTTCGCGACCGGCGGCGCCTCGGGCAGGAACTCCTGCATCAGCGACGCGAACTCGAGCCGCGAGAAAACGTCGTGCAGTTTCGCGCGATCGGGATCGCTGCGCTTGAGCGTTTCGAAGTCGATCTCCAGATCGAGATCGCACTTGATGCGCGCGAGATCGCGGGAGAGGTACGCCTTGTCGCGATTCTCCTCGAGCGCTTTCCGCTGCGCGGCTTTCTTCACTTCTTCGAGATGCTCGTAGATGCCGTCGAGCGAGCCGAATTGCTGGATGAGCGCCTTCGCGCCTTTCTCGCCGATGCCGGGGACGCCGGGGATGTTGTCGATCGCGTCGCCCCAGATGGCCATGACGTCGACGACTTTTTGCGGAGGGAGGCCGAACGCTTCCTCGACGCCTTTGGTGTCGTAAAGGATCTCGCGGCCGGTGTGGTAGAGGCGGATGCCGTCACCGACGAGCTGGAAAAAGTCTTTGTCGCTCGTGGCGATGACGACCTCGTAGCCGCGATCACGCGCGGTGCAGGCGAGCGAGCCGATGAAGTCGTCCGCTTCCCATTCGACCGAGCGGATGACGGGGATGCGGAAACCTTCGAGGACTTCATAGACCAGCGGGATCTGGACCGAGAGATCGTCCGGCATCGGCTTGCGGTCTTTTTTGTAGTCGGCGAAGGTCGAGGTGCGCGCCGTCTCCCTTCCTTCATCGAACGCGACGGCGATGCAATCGGGATCGTGGTCTTTGAGGAGCTTGCGGAGGGTGGTGACGAAGCCGTAGACCGCGTTGGTGGCGAAGCCGGAAGAGTTCGTCAGATTGCGGATCGCAAAGTAGGAACGGTAAACGTTGTTCGAGCCGTCGATGATGAAGAGGGAGGGCTTTTTCGCGGCGGCCATGGACGGGCGGCATTCTATAGCGCGGGTCGCGGGCCGCCGCGGTTCGCGCTCGCGGCTCACGCCGCGCGCTGGAAGTTGTCGGTTATCGGTTGTCCGTTGGCGGCGCGCCTCAGGCGAACCACAGCGTCCGCCGCTGCGCGGCGGCGCGTGCGGCAACGGGTGTGCGGGTGGTGGAAAACCGACAACCGACAGCGCGCGCGGCGCAGCCGCGCGTAAAGCGAACGGGGCCGCGCGATGCGCGGCCCCATAAAGCACTAAACGGAGCCTTTCGGCTCCGTTTGTGGTACATCGTGTTGGACCGCTGCGGCCAGTTGGTGGGGTTCAAGGAAGCTAAGTGAGTAATCGTCCAAAATCGGTCCAATAGTCAAGGAGGGAGCCCGCAGCGGCCACTGTGCGCAGGCAGATCAGATGGGACCCGCGCAAGTGCGGTTTCGTTATTTCTGTCGAAACCAGTTTCATCGTGCTCTCTCCCATTGCGAAGGGCAGGCCAACTTTCGCAGGAAACGCGCAATAACCGCCAAAAACCCTCCCCTGCACCAGCCGCAACCATCGAAGTGTCAGCAATCAAGAGAGATACGGCTTTCGCTTGTGAAAAAAAGCGCATGCTCCTGTGCGACATTTTTCGAGGAAACTTTTTCCAGCGCTGGCTCCGCGGTTGCAAATCTGACCGCCGTCATGATGAAAAAAGTAGCTCTTGCCGTTCTCCTGCTCTCTTCTGCGCTCCCGGCCGCCGCGCAGAACTGGTCTTTCGGAGCCTCCACCGGCCCCTTCGTCTTCGGAGACTTCCTCCACCGCAAGCTCCGTCCGACGACCGGCAACGGCTCGAGCGGCACCCAGACCCTTACGCTCTCGGCAGCCACGCGCGCCGGCCTCGCGGTCGATCTCGAGCGGTCGTTCGGTGAGCGCTGGGCGGTGCGCGCCGAGGCGGCGTTCACGCGCTCGCCGCTGACGGTGCGGCAGAGCGGCTCGGGCGGAGTCGAGCTCGACGCGGGTGAGATGGACGTGACGACCGTCATCGTCCCCATCATCTTCCGCATCAACCCGCACGGCACCTTCCGCTTCCACGTCATGGGCGGACCGGCCGCGGCCGCCTATCACCTCGACGCGCCGCGCAACGTCACCGGCGTCCGTCCCGCGTTCGAAGGCACCGAGTACAAATACGGTGTCGCATTCGGCGGCGGCGCAGCATGGTGGCTGCGCGAGCGGTTCGCGATCGAAGGTGCGATCACCGACACCATCACCGGCTCGCCCGTCGAAGAAGAACAGTTCGCCGACCGCACCGGCATCGAGATCCCGAAGCCGCATAACGTGCATACGACCATCGGACTGCGGTGGAGGTTCTGATCGCGCGCACATCGCGCGCGTAGCGAGTGGCGTGTAGCGAGTTGCCAGAGCAGCCTCGCCCGGGCGAAGAAGCCCTGGCAACGCGCCACGCGCCACCCGCTACTAATGCATCAGCGCGTTCAAATCTGCGAGCAACCGCTCCAGCGAAATCCGATACCCCTTCGCCAGCTGCTCGAGCGTCTCCAGCTCCGCCCGTTCGCACGAGTTGCAGCCGCCGAGGTGGTAGGCGGCGAAGACCCAGCGCACTTTGGGGTGCATGGCCAGGGCATCGGCAACGATCGTCTGCGGCTCGAACATGGACCGAAAGATTCTACCGATAGAATGCCCGCGATGAAGGTTCGCCTTCTCTTCTTTGCCGTGCTGCGCGACATCGCCGGAAGCGACGAGCGCCAGCTCGAACTGCGCGAAGGGACGACCGCGCGCGAGGTGTGGCAATCGCTGCGCGAGAGCCACGCGAAACTCGCGGACTACACGCAGCCGCCGATGGTCGCAATCAACGAAGCGTACGCCGCGCCCGATGCCGTGCTGCGCGATGGCGACGAGCTTGCGTTCATCCCGCCGGTGGCGGGCGGATGAGCTACCTCACCGACGATGTCATCGATGCCCGCGCGCTCGTCGAGCAGGTGATGCGCGCATCCGACGGCGCGTACGTCCTCTTCGAAGGCGTCGTGCGCAACCATCACGAAGGCAAGTCCGTCGAGTCGATCTTCTACGACGCCTATCGCCCCATGGCGGAAAAAGAAATCGAGAAGATCGTGCGCAACGTCGAGCGCGAGTTCCCCCAGACGGCCATCGCCATCGTGCATCGCCTCGGCCGCCTTTTCGTGGGCGACTCGTCCATCGCCATCGTCGCCGCATCGCCGCATCGCGCGGAAGCATTCGCTGCATGCCGAGCGCTGATCGATCGCATCAAGGAGACGGTTCCGATCTGGAAAAAAGAGCGCGGCCCGAACGGCGAAGAATGGGTCGGCTGGCAGGGGCGCTGTTGATGAGCGAAGTCACGCCTCTCCCTGCCGCGAGCGTGCTCGTCGTGCGCAACGATCCGTTCGAAGTGCTGCTGCTGCGCAGGAGCGACCAGAGCTCGTTCGTCCCCGGCGCGTGGGTGTTTCCCGGCGGCACCGCCGACGCAGCCGACGGCGGCGACCTGCGCGTCACCGCAGCGCGCGAGACGCTCGAAGAAACGGGCATCGTCGTCGACGCGGCGGCGCTCGTGTTGACGTCACGCTGGATCACGCCGGCCGGGATGCCGAAGCGGTTCGACACGAACTTTTATCTCGCACAGGTGTCGCGCGAGGCCGTCGTGCGCATCGATCCGAGGGAGATGTCCGACTATCTCTGGATCTCGCCAGCGGATGCGCTTGCGCGCCGCGACCTCAAGCTCGTGCTGCCGACGATCAAGAACCTCGAAGCGATCGCCGGATTCGCATCCGCCGGTGAGCTGATCGCATCGCGGCGCGGCGTCACGATCGAGCCGATCCTGCCGGTGCTCGTCAACGGAAAGCCGACGCTGCCGTGAACATCCGCAACCTCACCGCGCCGAATCCCGGCCCGCTCACGCTCAGCGGCACTAACACCTGGCTTCTCGGCGAAACGGCGGTGATCGATCCCGGTCCCGAAATCGAATCGCACATCGAGGCGATTCGCAGCGCGATGCCGCGCCTCGGGACGATCTTCATCACCCATCGCCACGCCGATCACGCACCCGCCGCGCTTCCACTGCAGCGGATGACCGGCGCAAAGATCATCGCCCCGCGCAACGTGCTCGATCGCGTGGACGTGCTCGTGAGCGGCGGTGAAAGTTTCGACGTCGACGGCGAGCGCATCGAAGTGATCGCCACGCCCGGTCACACCAACGAGCACGTCTGCTTCCTCACCGCATCCGGCGATCTCTTCACCGGCGACACGATCCTCGGCAGCGGCACCACGGCGATCTTTCCGCCCGACGGTCACATGGGCGACTACATCCACTCCTTGCGAGTGCTGCGTGCGCGCGAGCCGAAACGCATCTATCCCGCGCACGGCCCGATGCGCGACGACGCCGTGGCGCTCATCGACGAATACATCGCTCACCGGCTCGAACGCGAGCGTCAGGTGCTCGACGCCATCGCGCGCGGCGACACGACCGCCGAGGAGATGCGGCGGCGCATTTATCCCGATCTCGACCCGCGTCTCCACAAGCCGGCGGAGATTCAGATCGAGGCACACCTCATCAAACTGCGACAGGAGGGTCGCGCATAAAATGCGCGCCGATATGCGACACAAAGACTTCATCGAGATTCACGACTACACCGCGGACGAAGTGCTCGAGATCTTCGAGCTCGCGCGCGACATGAAAGCCAGACCGAAGAAATTCAACGGCGCACTGCAGGGGCAGACGCTGGCGATGATCTTCGAGAAATCCTCCACGCGCACGCGCGTCTCGTTCGAGGTGGGGATGTTCCAGCTCGGCGGCCACGCGCTGTTTCTCTCCTCGCGCGACATTCAGCTCGGCCGCGGCGAACCGATCTACGACACGGCGAAAGTGCTCTCGCGGTACGTCGACGGCATCATGGCCCGCACGTTCGCGCACAAGACCGTCACCGACCTCGCCGAGTACGCGACGGTGCCGGTCATCAACGGCCTCACCGATCTGTCCCATCCCTGCCAGGCGATGACGGATTACTTCACCGCATACGAGAAATTCGGCGGTGAGCTCAAAGGCCGCAAGCTCGCCTACATCGGCGACGGCAACAACATGGCGCACTCGCTGATGTTCGCGGGGCCGAAGCTCGGAATGGACGTCGCGATCGCCTGCCCCGCCGGCTACATGCCCGATCCCCAAGTCGTCGCGCAGGCGGGTGCCGACGCACAAGCCGCCGGGACGAAGATGCTCATCACGAGCTCGATCGACGAAGCCGTGCAGGACGCCGACATCATCGAGACGGACGTGTGGGCTTCGATGGGCCAGGAAGAAGAAGCGGAGAAACGCCGCCGCGACTTCGAAGGGTGGATGGTCGACGCGGCGATGATGGCCAAAGGCAAAAAGAACGCGATCTTCATGCACTGCCTCCCCGCCCATCGCGGCGAGGAAGTCTCGGCCGACGTCATCGACGGAACGCAGTCGGTGATCTATGACGAAGCGGAAAATCGCCTGCACATCCAGAAGGCGATCATGTACGCGCTGATGAAGGACCGCACGTAAGCATCAATGGCCGATCCGCACACGCGGCACACGCGCGGCCTCGCCGTCGTCATCCTGCTCGCCGTCATCTTCTTCGCCATCCTCGGCGCGATCATCCTGAAAACGGATGACCGGCCGGCGAAGGAGACGGCGACGGCGGAGACGCTGACCGTCCTCCCCGTGCGCATTCGCATCCGCACCGCGCCGAATGCACACGCGCCGGTGGTTGCGACGGCGTCGAACGGCGAACGGGTGACGATGCTCGAGGACCGCGGCGCGTGGGTGCGCGTGCAGACGAACGACGGCCTCTCCGGGTGGGCCGAACGCGCGAATCTCGAGCGCACGTCCGAACAACAGCGGCGCCTCAAACGCGACGATGCGATCAAGCGCCTGCCGCCGCTCAAAGGCGTGGTGACGCGTACCTCGCAACTGTACGCAGGACCGGGGATCTTCTATCCGCTCGTGGGCGAGCTCGCCGAAGGCGGCGACGTGACTGTGTACACGCGCGACCACGATTTCTTTGCCCTGCAGCACGGAAAAGGAATCGCCTACGCCGACGTCGACTCGATCGACATCAGCGCCTCGGGCACACAGCTCGACGTGCAGACCTCGACCGCCGCCACCGCGACAACGACCGAACTCACGACGGAAACCGCTGCACCGCCGCGAACGGACACGGCAATGGCCGAAGCGCCGCCGATGCAGGAACCGGAAGCCGTGCCCGAGCCGCCGCCCGCGCCGGTGCAACACGCAACGTCTGTGTACAGCGCCGTCCCTCCCGGCGGCACCCAGCCGCAGGAGCTCGACCGCGTCGTGCCCCGCTATCCGGCCATGGCCCGTCGCGCGGGCGTGCAGGGGCCTGTAGTCATCCGCGGCATCGTCCGCCGCGACGGCACGATCGACGACCTCGAGGTGATCAAAGACCTCCCCTACGGTCTCGGCGAAGAAGCCCGCCGCGCCGTGAGCCGCTGGCGCTTCCGACCAGCGACGTACCGCGGCGAGGCGATCGACGTGTATTACACGGTGACGGTGAATTTCCGATTGCAGTAGGCGGCGGGTCACGAGAGTCGCCCGAGGCACCGCCCCTCACCCGGCGCTTCGCGCCACCCTCTCCCCGCGCGCGGCGGCGCGAGGGGCAACGACTGGAGACGGCCTCGTTTCCCTTCTCCCGGCGTCCGCGGGGAGAAGGTGCCCGGAGGGCGGATGAGGGGCGGTCCAACCGCCACAACGACACTTCAAAGTTCCGCGGGATGACGCCGCGTTCCTCACGCGTTCTGTCCTGTCTCATGACCCGATTCGCGTTCCCCGACGCCCTTGGCGATCTCATCGGCGCGCACCTTTCGACCAAGGGCGGGCTGTGCTCCGTCTTCGGGCGCGCTGCTGCGATCGATGCGTCGGCGGTGGCGTTGTTCGCGAAGAACTCGAGCCAGTGGAAGGGAAAAGAGCTCACCGATGAGGAGTGCGCGAACTTTGCGTCGCTGCGGAACGTGCGGCCGATGCTCACGCACGCGTCGTATCTGATCAACCTCGCCACGACCAACGAAGTGTTTCACGCGAAGTCCCTCGTCGCCATGGCCGACGAGCTCGATCGCGCCGAGCGCCTCGGCATCCACGCCGTCGTGCTGCATCCCGGTGCACACATGGGCGCAGGATCCGATGCAGCGGTTGATCAGATCGCTCGCTCGCTCGACGCCGTGCACGCGCTGATTCCGAATCATCGCGTGGTCACGCTGCTCGAAACCGCGGCAGGACAGGGCTCGTGCGTCGGCTGCACGTTCGAAGAGCTCGGGCAGATGATCAAGCGCGTCGACGACAAGTCGCGCGTGGGCATCTGCGTCGATACCTGCCACGTCTTCGCGGCGGGCTACGACATCCGCACACGCGACGGCTACGAGCGGATGATCGACGAGCTCGATCATCACGTCGGCATCGAGAACGTCGGCGCCTTTCACCTCAACGACTCGAAAAAGCCCCTCGGCTCGCGCGTCGATCGGCACGAGCACATCGGCGAAGGGCAGATCGGCCTCGACGCCTTTCGTTTTCTGCTCAACGACACGCGCTTCAAACGCATCCCGAAAGTGCTCGAGACGCCGAAGCCGGTCGAGACCGAATCCGACCGGAAGAACATGGCCACGCTCCGTTCGCTCCTCGAACGCGAGCCGAAGACCGTGCGGCGCCAGACGCGTTCCCGCACCGCGCGTATTGCGACGGCTTAGACGTTTCGTCTAAAGTCCGCGCGCTATGGCGAATCGCATCGCGCACCCCACCTCCGGCACCCGCATCGGCTACGAAAACAACCGCATCGTCGTTCCCGACGATCCGATCATCCCGTACATCGAAGGCGACGGCACCGGCCCCGACATCTGGCGCGCGACGCAGTACACGATCGACGGCGCCGTCGAGAAGGTCTACGGCGGCAAGCGCCGCATCCACTGGCACGAAGTGTTCGCCGGCGACAAGGCGAACGCGGAGTTCGGCGAATACCTCCCGCAGGAAACGCTCGACCACCTCGCGCACTACCGCGTCTCGATCAAAGGACCGCTCTCGACGCCTGTCGGCGGCGGCATCCGCTCGCTGAACGTCACGCTGCGTCAGGTGCTCGACCTCTACGCTTGCGTGCGTCCGGTGCGCTACTTCGAAGGCGTGCCTTCGCCGATGCGCGAGCCGGGCAAAGTCGACATGACCATCTTCCGCGAGAACACCGAAGACGTGTACGCGGGCATCGAGTGGCCCGCGGATTCGGAGCTCGCGAATCAGGTGATCGGCTTCATCAACTCGATGGAACGCCGCACCACCGGCAGAATCCGCGAACGTTCCGCGATCGGCATCAAGCCGGTCTCCGAGTTCGGCTCGAAGCGTCTCGTGCGGAAGGCCATCGAATACGCCATCGCGACCAAACGAGATTCGGTGACGCTCGTGCACAAGGGCAACATCATGAAGTTCACCGAAGGCGCGTTCAAAGACTGGGGCTACCAGCTCGCGAAGGAAGAATTCGGCGACGTCACCATTCCGGAGTCGGAAGTCAGCGGCGGCAATGCCGAAGGGAAGATCGTGATCAAGGACCGCATCGCCGACTCGATGTTCCAGCAGGTACTTCTGCGACCGTCGGAGTACTCGGTGATCGCGACCACGAACCTCAACGGCGACTATCTCTCCGACGCCCTCGCCGCCCAGGTCGGCGGCCTCGGCATCGCGCCGGGCTCGAACGAATCGGACGAAGTGGCGATCTTCGAAGCGACGCACGGCACCGCGCCAAAGTACGCGAATCAGGACGTGATCAACCCCGGATCGCTGATCCTCAGCGGCGTGATGATGCTGCGCCACATGAAGTGGTTCGAAGCCGCCGACGCGATCGAGAACGGCATGGCGAAGACGATCGCGCAGAAACGCGTGACGTACGACCTCGAGCGCCTGATGCAGGGCGCGACGAAGGTGAAGA
>JALYOB010000116.1 GCA_030857085.1 Acidobacteriota bacterium
CTCATCACCTTCATCCTGCTCGCGGTCCGTCAGCCGGAAGTGCAGGTCCAGCTGCTGGTCTGGATCTTTGCGATGCGCGTGCTGATGGTCGTCACCTCGGCCGTGTCGTACTTCATCAACGAAGCGATTGCGCGCGCCCGCTACGGCAATGCCGATCGCATGAACTTCGAAGCGCCGCTCACGTTTCTCGTGTGGCTCACTTCGATCCTCTCCGTTGGCGTGACGTTCGTCGTTTCGAAGGCGCTCATCCCGAGCCTCGGCGGCGACACGTCGATGTGGTGGAAGCTCTCGGCGATCATCACCTGCGGCACGCTCGCCGGCGCGATCATTCCGGAGCTCGTCAAAGCCTTCACCTCGACCGAGTCGCGCCACGTGCGCGAGGTCGTCACCGCGTCGCGTGAAGGCGGCGCGTCCCTCAACATCCTGTCGGGCTTCATCGCCGGCAACTTCTCCGCGTACTGGATGGGACTCGCGATCGCAGGCCTCATGGGCATCGCGGCCTGGATCAGCGGATCGTTCCCGCTCGGCGATCAGGCGCTGATGATCGCTCCCGCGATCTTCGCGTTCGGTCTCGTCGCATTCGGCTTCCTCGGCATGGGTCCGGTGACGATCGCCGTCGACTCGTACGGCCCCGTCACCGACAACGCGCAGTCGGTCTACGAGCTCTCGACCATCGAGACGCTTCCCGGCATCGACGAAGAAGTGCAGCGCGACTTCGGGTTCCGCCCGGCGTGGGAAAAAGGGAAGGATTACCTCGAAGAGAACGACGGCGCCGGCAACACCTTCAAGGCGACCGCGAAGCCGGTGCTCATCGGTACCGCAGTCGTCGGCGCGACGACGATGATCTTCGCGATCATCGTGATGCTGACGAACGGACTCACCACCGACATCGACAAGCTCTCGCTGCTCCACCCGCAGTTCCTCCTCGGCCTCGTCGTCGGCGGCGCGGTCATTTACTGGTTCACCGGCGCGGCGACGCAGGCGGTTTCGACCGGTGCATATCGCGCGGTCGAGTTCATCAAAGAGAACATCAAGCTCGACACCGGTGCGACGAAAGCCTCAGTGGAAGACTCGAAGAAGGTCGTTGCCATCTGCACGCAGTACGCGCAGAAGGGCATGCTCAACATCTTCATGGTCGTCTTCTTCTCAACGCTCGCCTTCGCCTGCTTCGAGCCGTTCTTCTTCATCGGCTACCTGATCTCGATCGCGCTCTTCGGTCTCTATCAGGCGATCTTCATGGCCAACGCCGGTGGTGCGTGGGACAACGCGAAGAAGATCGTCGAGACGGAACTGAAGGCGAAAGGCACGCCGCTGCACGCGGCTGTCGTCGTCGGCGACACGGTCGGCGATCCGTTCAAGGACACGTCGTCGGTCGCAATGAACCCGGTCATCAAATTCACGACGCTCTTCGGCCTTCTCGCCGTCGAACTGGCCGTGGAAATGACAAGGGCGGGCCAGGGCGGCCTCACGCGCATCCTCTCCGGCGTCTTCCTGCTCGTGGCGATGTTCTTCGTCTACCGCTCGTTCTACGGCATGCGCATCGGCAGCGGGTCCGCGGAAGAAACGCGCCCGGCGCACGCGCACTGATTCCTTTAGTTCCTCGGGTTCCTCGGGTTCCTCGGAGTTCCTCGGTGCACTGCACCGAACTCCGAGCTACTCCGAGGAACTCCGAGGAACCGAGGAACCCGAGGAACTGCTAGAACCTCACCCGCAACCCCGCTGAAACGATCAGCGGACTCACGTCCAGCCGATCCAGCGCGTCGTCGTCGCGTTCGCGCGGTTCCCACTTCATGTATTTCGCGTCCAGTGCGATCGCAATGCGGTCGGTCAGATTGATGTCTGCGCCGAAATTCGTCACGAGTGACGTTTCATTGTCGAATTCGACGCGGCCGTCCGACTCCAAGACATCCGCCGGATTGAACTCGCCGGACAGATATGCCGCTCCCAGTCCGACATAAGGACTGAAGCGCGTGGCGCGGCGGAAGTGGTATTGCGCGATGCCGGTCCAGGCGGTTGCGTCGAGGTCGCCGGCATGCACAGACGGCTCGTCATTGAACGCAATGTCGACGTCCGCGCCGAGTTTCTGCAGTGACAATTCAGTCGAAAATCCGGCGGTCCAGTAGCGGTTGTACGAGAGGCCATAGCCGGTGTTCTCATTGAGCTCGAACGACAGCCGGTCGCCCTCGTCCGTAATCGAGGGGTCATTGAACTGCGTAGAGCTGATCCAGACGGCGACGTCGTTCTGATGAGTGGACGATTGTGCGAACGATTTGAGCGGGAACAGAGCGAGAGTCAGCGTGACCAGGAACAGTTTGATGCGTTTCATTGCGGGGATCCCTCCTGTCAAAGTGTTGATCCCCACATAGGCGAGCGCGCTGCCATGCCCGGCGCAATGCACGCGAATCGCGCAAGTGCATGAAACGGCAGCGCATTGTGCGATTGCAGCGCGCGCTCACAAGGGCATCAGGAACGCGGTTTCGTCTGGATTCCCATACAGCGCGCGTATGGCGCAGCGCACACTTCAGATCGTCGGCACGATCCGGTAATCGACGAGCGCCTCGTAATACTCGCGATTCGCGTCATACGCGCCGCGCATGACCAGCGCATCGCGACCGAGCGCGCGATCGACGGCGAGGATGCCGTCGAGATGATCGATCTCGTGCTGCAGCAGCTCTGCGACCGGACGATCCATTTCGCGCCACTCCTGCTGCCTGCCGTGCTCGTCGACGTATTCGAGCGACATCGACTCATTGCGCGAGAGCCGCACGAGCAGATCGGGAAAGCTCATGCAGTCGTCCCACATCGTGAACGTTGCCTCGCTCCGCCACGTGATCACCGGATTGACGATGAAGAACGTCCCCTGGCCGAGATTCACCGCGATGAAGCGCTGCGCGATGCCGATCTGCGGCGCCGAGATCGCGCGGCCAAATCCGTACTGTCTGCGAAACGCGTCGAGTGTCGACGCGAGCGCGCCGAATGCATCGGCGTCGTAACGCTCGACTTCGCGCGAGCGGACGCGCAGACGAGGGTCGCCGAGGAGGAGGACGTCAGAGAGCATGCAGCCTCCGGAACACTTCCGCGGTGATGTTTGCTCCCGTCGCGATCACCACCACGTGCTTGCCGCGCACATCATCGCGCCAGCGCCGCGCCGCGGCGAGCCCCGCGGCGCCGGAAGGCTCGACCAGAATCTGCGCGCCGAGGATCATCGATCGTGCGGCGTGAAGGAGTTCGTCGTCGGAGACGAGCACCGCGTCGTCGACATAGTGCAGCAGTTCGCGCAACGCGAGCTCCGCAGGCACGCGGCAGATCAAGCCATCGCCGATCGTGTCGGCCGGCCTTTCGATGGGACGCTGTGCGCGAAAGCTCTCCACCATCGCCGGGGAGCCGCTCGATTGCACGGCCACGACGCGCGCGTGCGGATGCGCTTCTTTGATCGCGCGCGCCACGCCGCTGGCGAGCGAGCCGCTGCCCATCGGAACGTAGGCGACGTCCATCTGTTCGAGCTGCTGCGTGAGCTCGAGTCCGACCGTCGCCGCTCCTTCGATCACGCCCTCACTTTCGCCGTCATCGATGAAGCGCAGACCCTCCTCGCGCGCGAATGCCTGCGCGAGCTCTTTTGCTGCATCGAGGTCGTAGCCGATGTCGTGAATCGTCGCGCCGAGGAGCTCGATCTTCGCGCGCTTGATCGGGTTTGCGCCGACCGGCAGAAACACATGCGCCGCAACGCCCGTGGTGCGTGCAGCCCACACCACACCTTGTCCATGATTGCCGGTAGACGATGTGACGACGCCGCGCTGATCCTTCGCGCGAAGGATGTCATTCAGCGCACCGCGCCACTTGAACGAGGCGATCGGCGAGACGGTTTCGTTCTTGACGAAGAGCGTGCAGCCGAGCTCGCGCGAGAGCAGCAGCGATTGCACGACAGGCGTCGGATGCGCGTAGCGCGCGAGCCGTTCGGCCGCCGCGGCGACGTTCATCTGCGCCGCTCGCGCACGTCCTCGAAGAACGCGAGGAGTTTGGGCGAGAACGTGCGCGCATCGAGCCGCAGCGCGCGATTCTGCTCCAGCGCTGCGCGAAAGTCGTTCGCGGCCGCGGTCAGCAGCGCGTCCGGCGTGCGCGAAAGCATCGCCCTCGTATACCGCGCACACCCGCGCAGCAGAAGCGCCTCGGCCACAGGCTGCGCGGCCACCATCTGCGTGAGCAACTGTTCCGCCGATGCGAGATCGCCGCGCGCAAACGCACGATACGCGGGAGCGAGATCGGGACGCTGCACTGCGGCCGGCGCGGTGACGGTGAGCTTCGCTTCGAGCCTGCGCCGCTTCTCTTCCTGCTGCGCAATCACCTTCGCCGCCTCCGCTTCGGTGAGCACCGGCGGCTGCGTCGCAGTCGGAATCACAACCGGAGGCGCAATGACCTGCGCCTGCTGCACTGGCGACGGCGTCGGGATCACCGGCTGTTGCTGCACCGGCGCGACCTGCACGGGCGCCGCTTGCGCGACTTGCTGCTGCACCGGCTGCGGCGCCGGCTTCTTCACCGGCGGCGGCGCAGCCGCACGTGCGGCGCGAATCTTCTTCCCTTCCTCAGCCGCAGCGACAAACAACGTCCGCGCCTGCTGTGCAGTCGCCTCTGCGGCTTTGTAGACGCCGACATCCGTTCCCGCTTTCTGGAACTGCGCACGTGCGTCCTGCATCTTCCGCTGCGCCGCGAGATACGGCTCCGAGCGGTCGCCGCCTGCACTCAATGCATCGAGCTGCATTTCCAGCGCGCGGCTGATCGCCGCGTCCGCGCTTTTCTTCGCGCCCGACGCCGCTTCTTCCGCGCGCCGCTGCTTGTCGCCCTGCGCACGCGCGACCCACGTCTTCATGCTCGCGTAGTAATCGGTGCGCGCGACGACGCCCTGCTCTTCCGACGTGCGGAACTCGCGCATCGCACCGTCGATGTCGCCGAGGTTCAGCTTCGCGATGCCGAGCCAGAAGTGCGGGACATAGGTGATCAGAGAATTGCCCGCGCGCAGACTGAGTCCTTCATTGGGCACTTCCGCGATCGCCTTCTGCAACGCTTCCGCGCCCGCTTTGTAATTGCGCGCATTCACCGCCGCCACGCCGCGGTCGTACGCCTGAAACCACTTCTCTTCAGCAACCGCGGAGAGCGCAAAGAAGACGATGAGTGCGAGTGCAATCCGCTTCATTGCGCGGCTCCAAAGTCCGGCAGCGCCGCGGAAGCGGGATCGGCAAAGTGGACGGTCAGGGTCGCGTCAGCACCGGCCGTGATGGCGATCGTGCGCGTGATCGGCTGTGCGAACTGCGGATTGGCGAGCGTCACTTCATAACGGCCCGGCGGGAGGTCGAATGGCGCAGGCGTGACGACGTCACTGCCGATCTCGATGCTCTGCCCATTGTCGATGTTGCGGATGCTGGTGACGTTCGCCCACGGAAATGCATTGACGCCGAGGTGGCCGGGCATTTCCGCGACTGCAGCAGGAGGAACGGGTGCGACCTTCAGCGGCGCAACCGGAACGACGGTCGCGGCAGCAACGACCGGCTTCGGCTTCTCCGCCGCGACGCCTTGCCGCACGTACATCCATCCGCCTGCGCCGGCCGCGACGATCGCGAGCAGCATCGCCGCGAACACCGGCGCAAACGAGCGGCGTCGCGGCTCGGGCGGAATGCTCAGCTCCGGCCCGCCGGAGCGATCGAGCGTCTTCGTCACCACCGTGGCGACGTCCTGCTGCACCAGCGCAGCAGGGCGCGGTGCGACACGCGTCGCTTCATCCGTAATCTCCGCTGCGGCGGGCAATGGCGGCGGCGCGCCCGCTGCGTCGGACAACGCCGGCGCGATGCGTTCGAGCTCCTGCGCGAACTCGCGCGCGCTGGCGAAACGCTTGTTGCGATCTTTCTCCAGAGCGCGGAAGAGCAGCGCCTCGAGCTCCCAAAATCGCGATGCGCTGATTCACTTCGCGGAGCGGTTTCGGCCGCTGCTGCGAGTGCATCATCAGATACGCATGCGGCGTGTCGGCCTGAAACGGCGGCACGCCGGTGAGCATCTCGTACAGCACGATGCCGAACGAATAGATGTCGGCGCGGCCGTCGATACGCTCGCCGGGCGGCAGCATGCCGAGGTGCTCGGGCGAGCAGTACTTCCACTTGCCGACGAACATGCCGGTCTTCGTCTTGTCGTCTTCCGCGCCTAACGACTTCGCAATGCCGAGGTCGATGATCTTGACGCGCTCCTCGGCGGAGTCGGCATCGCGCGCGATCATCAGATTCTCGGGACTGACGTCGCGATGCACGATGCCGGCGCGATGAATGGCGTCGAGTCCGAGCAGCGCCTGCGCCGCGACCTTCGCCGCATAACGCGGCGAAAGCGGCCCGCGCAGATCGATCAGCTCGTGCAGATTGATGCCTTCGATGTACTCCCACACCATGTAATGCGATCCGTCATCGATGGTGGAAAAGTCGAACAGCGCCGCGACGTTCGGATGCTGAATCTTCGTCGCCAGACGCGCCTCACGCAGAAAGCGCTCGTGCGCGCCCGGATCGCTGGCGATGTTCGAGCGCATCAGCTTGATCACGCGGATCGCGTTGAGATGCACGTGGAGGACTTTGTAGACCTCCCCCATGCCGCCGACGCCGAGGCGCGAGAGGATCTGATACTTGCCATCGATGGGGGTCTCGAGGTGGCGCCGGAGAAATTCGGTGATCGCCTCGCCGCAGAAGGGACAAGCCTTGAATTTGGGGTCGATCTCCGATTTGCAATGGATGCAGAAGAATGCCATGGGGCCTTTGGACTGACGGTTGTGGCGCAATTATATGATCGGGCGGTGAAAGAGACGACCTTCCGCGTGCGCACGAGCGAGCGCGAGCAGATCCTGATCATCACACGCGAAGTGAACGCGGCCCTCGCCGAGCTCACCGACGGCGACGGCATCTGCACGATCGTCGTCCCCCACACGACCTGCGCAATCAGCGTGAACGAGAACGCCGATCCCGACGTGCCGGCCGATCTGACGAAAGCATTGCGCGCCATGATCCCGAACGTGCGCTTTCAACACGGCGAAGGAAATTCGGATGCGCATCTCCTGTCGATGATGATCGGCGCCTCGCTGACCTGGCCGTATCGCAAGGGAAAGCTCGTGCTGGGCACGTGGCAGGGGATTTATTTCGTGGAACTGGATGGGCCGCGAGAGCGGAAGGTGACGGTGTATGTGTGAGCGCGCTGCGCGCGCTCACACATACGTTGTCCGTTGTCAGTTGTCCGTTCAGGGTGAATCATCGCTCGCACGAACGTTGTCGGTTGTCGGTTGTCGGTTCACGGTGAGTCATCGCTGATGCGAACGACCGCCCCAAACGGACAACCGATAACCGACAACCGATAACCGACAACCGACAACCACCAACCACCAACCACCAACCACCGCAAAGTACACTCCCCCCGTGACCCACTACGACGTCCTCGTCCTCGGCGGCGGCACCGCCGGTCTCGTCACCGCCTCAGGTTGCGCGCGCCTCGGACGCAAGGTCGCGCTCATCGAACGGGAGCAGCTCGGGGGCGATTGTCTCTGGACCGGCTGCGTTCCGACGAAAGCGCTCGTTGCCTCGGCGAAGCTCGCACATCTGATGCGCAATGCACATGCGTTCGGGCTCGAGCCGGTCAATCCGCGCGTCACGCCAAAGTCGGTGATGGATTCGATGCGCGAGCAGCGGCGCATCATCAGTCATCACGACGATCCGGAGAAGTTCCGCAAACTCGGCATCGACGTCATCGAAGGAAACGCGCGACTCACCGCATCGCATGCGGTGGAAGTGAACGGCCGGACGCTCACGGCCAAAGACGTGGTGATCGCCACCGGCGCGCGCACCGCGATTCCGCCGGTCGAAGGATTGAAGGAAGCAGGCTTTCTCGACCATGCCTCGTTCCTCGAACAAAACGAGTTTCCCGCCAGCATTCTCATCCTCGGCGGCGGCTACATCGGCATCGAGTTCGCGCAGATCTTCGCCCGCTTCGGCTCGCGCGTCACCGTGGTCGAGATGGCCGACGAGATCGTGGCGAAGGAAGACGCGGACGTGATCACGCGTCTGCGCGACATCCTTTCGGTCGAAGGGATCGATCTCTTCACCAGCTGGGCGGTGAAGTCGGTGCGGCGCGAGGGGGCGAAGAAAATCGCGCGCATCGAAGACAAGAACGGCAAGGCGCAGGAGATCCCCGTCGACGAAGTCTTCGTCGCCTCCGGACGCCGCGGCAACACAGAAAACCTCGGCCTCGAAGAAGCGGGCGTGAAGGTCGAGCGTTCGTGGGTCGTGGTCGACAAGTTTCTGCAGACATCCGCGCCGCGTGTCTGGGCCTGCGGCGATGTGCACGGCGGCCTGCAATTCACCCACGTCGCCGCGTACGAAGCGGTGAAGCTCGTGCGCAACATGCTCTTTCCCGGCAAGTCCGCAGTCGATTACACCGACATTCCGTGGGCGCTCTACACCGATCCCGAAGTCGCGCACATCGGGCTCACGGAAGCGGAGGCGCGCGCGAAACATGGCGACGCAGTGAAGGTGTACAAGGTCGACATGCACGACGTCGATCGCGCAGTCGTCGATCGCACGCCCGCAGGTCTCATCAAGATCATCGCCGACCACAAAGGCAGGATCCTCGGCGCACATGTACTGAGCGCGAACGCATCGACCGTCATCGAGGAGATCGTGCTCGCGCGGCGCAAGGGGATGAAGGTGAGCGATCTCGCCCAGCGCATTTCTTCGTATCCGTCGCTGGCCGACGGCGTACAGAAGGCGGCCGCGCTGTATTACCAGGATGTCGCCGGCGGGTTTCTCGGGACGCTGGGGAAGAAGGTGGCGGCGTGGGCGCAATGAGGCTGTTGACCCGTTGCCTGTGGCCTGTTGCCGCGACGGTTGTGGCTTCGGTCGCGATGCACGCGAGTCCGCGACTGGTCGTCGATCGTGCGGCGCATGAAGTGCGCATTACCGCTGTCGTGCAGCCGCATGCGATGGAGCGGCCTCTCGGCGTGCAGGGACATCACGCGATCGTCTGGAAGGGCGGGCGGGCAAAGTACTGGGCGCTGTTCGTGTCGGATATCAGCGATCACGATGTGCGCGCGGCGCTCGACTCGCTCGGCGCGAAGCGAGGCGAGAACCTCACGCCCGACAGCTGGAACGCGCGCGAGGACGCGGCGAATCGCGAGCCGGACAAGCGCGTGGAAGGCTCGAACGTCGAAGTGTTCGTGGAGTGGAAAGGCTCTCCGCGCGTGCCGCTCGCATCGCTCCTCACGGAGAAAGGGATGAACGCGCCGCGGCTCGACTTCCGCTATGGCGGCAACGAGCGGTGGCAGAAGGACTTTCGCTCCGGCTGCATCGTCTGTCTCTACTCCTGCCCCGGCGGCGCGATCGGCAATCACGCGCATCCGATCCGCGACTACGAGCGCGACGGCGTCGTCTATGCATCACGCGCAGAGCGGCTGCCCGAATCCGGAACCCGCGTCACGATCATCTTGAGAGTCGGAGGTCACGCATGAAGAAGTTCGTTTTGCTCCCGGTCGCCCTCCTCGTTTTCGGCGCATGTGCGTCGATGCATCACGGTCCCTCTGCCACGGCGACGCTCGGCTCGACGAGCGGGTCCCAGGCTGCCGGCACGGTCATGCTCAATGAAATGGCCGACGGCAGCGTCGAAGTGGTCGTGCATCTCACCGGCGTCCCCGCCGGCGTGCACGGCTTTCACATTCACGAGAAAGGCGATTGCGGCGACAACGGCAACGCCGCCGGCGGTCACTACAACCCGACCGGCACGCCGCACGGCGCACCGAGCGCGGATGCACATCACGCCGGCGACTTCGGCAACGTGACCGCAGACGCGAACGGCGTGGTCGACACCCGCTTCACCACCCGCTCGATCACCGTCACCGCCGGCCCGAACTCCGCGGTGGGTCACGCCATCATCC
>JALYOB010000011.1 GCA_030857085.1 Acidobacteriota bacterium
AAACTGCCCTGGCAACTCGCGACGCGCAACTATGAACGAAACAGTCGACCTCCTCTTCTTCGGCGCCCACCCTGACGACGTCGAGCTTTCCGCGGGCGGCACGATCGTCAAAGCGGTGAGGGACGGTTTGCGTGTCGGGATCGTCGATCTCACGCGCGGCGAGATGGGGACGCGCGGCACGCCGCAGACCCGCAAGCGCGAGGCCGCGAACGCCGCGAAAGCGTTAGGCGCGACGTTTCGTCAGCAACTCGACTTTCAGGACGGCAATCTGCAGACGGGACGTGAGCAGGAGCTGCAGATAATCGAAGTGCTGCGCCGCTGGCGTCCGCGCCTCGTCTTCGCGCCGTATCCCGATGATCGTCATCCGGATCACACGCGCACCGGCCGCATCGTGACCGAGGCGTCGTTTTACTCGGGATTGATATCGCTGGAGACGGATCTGCCGGCGCATCGGCCGCAGTCCGTTCTGTATTACCTGCAGAACTACATGTTCCCGCCGGCGTTCGTCGTCGATGTCACCGCCACGTGGAAGCAGAAGATGCGTGCGGTGCATGCGTTCAAGTCGCAGTTCTACGATCCGAATTCGAAAGAGCCGAAGACGTTCATCTCCGATCCGAAGTTCCTCGAGATGATCGAGGCGCGCGGCCGCCATTTCGGCGCGCTGATCAATGCGACGTACGGCGAGGCGTTCCTCAGCAAACAGCCGCCGCGTGTCGATGACCTCATCGGCGCGTATGCTGGTCGCGAAGTCTCATGAAAATCGGCATCACCTGCTATCCGACTTTCGGCGGCTCCGGCGTCGTCGCGACCGAGCTCGGTCTCGCGCTCGCCAAGCATGGCGACGACGTGCATTTCATCAGCTACGCGCCGCCGTCGCGGCTCAACTTCCTGCACGAGCGCGTGCATTTTCACGAAGTCACCGTCACGCCGTATCCGCTGTTCGATCCATACCCGCCGTACACGCTCGCGCTGGCGACGAAGATGGCCGAGGTGGCGGCGTACGAGAAACTCGACATCCTGCATGTGCACTACGCGATTCCGCACGCGATCAGCGCGTATCTCGCCAAGCAGATCCTGCACGGCGGCGTGCGTGTCGTGACGACGTTGCACGGCACCGACATCACGCTCGTGGGACGCGACGAGAGCTACCTCCCGATCACGAAGTTCGGCATCGAAGTGTCGGATCGCGTGACCGCGGTCTCGCAGTGGCTGAAGGAAGAAACGGCGCGCAATTTCAGCACCGGCAAATCGATCGACGTCGTCCCGAACTTCGTCGATCCCTCACGCTTCAAACGCAATGGCAGCGCGTTCTGTCACGCGTTCACCTCGCGCGGCGAGAAGCTCGTCTGTCACGTCTCGAACTTCCGCCCGGTGAAGCGGGTGATGGACGTGGTGGAGACGTTCGGCCGCATCGTGAAAGAGGTGCCGAGCCGCCTTTTGATGATCGGCGACGGCCCCGATCGTTCGCGCGCCGAAGCATGGGCGCGCACCCATCAGCTCAGCGACCGCGTCCTCTTCCTCGGCAACGTCGCCAATCTCGAAGAGCTTCTCGGCGCATGCGATCTGTTTCTGCTGCCGTCCGAGACCGAGTCGTTCGGGATGGCCGCACTCGAGGCGATGACCTCCGAAACGCCAGTGATCGCGACCAACAGCGGCGGCCTGCCGGAAGTCGTGTCGCACGGCGAAACGGGATACCTGCTGCCGGTCGGCGATGTGCAGGCGATGGCCGAATGCGCAATCGAAGTGCTGCGCGATGACGCATTGCGCCACCGCATGGGCAAACACGCGCGGGAAGTGGCGATCGAGAGGTTCGATGACCAGAAGATCGTGCCGCTGTACCGCGAACTGTACGAATCGGTTTAGGAGTGCGGCGGCAAGGCCGCCGCTCTGGTACCAAAGCGGTGGCTTTGCCACCGCACTCCTAAACTACGGCTCCGCCCTCAACCCGCCTTTCGGGCCCGCGTTCCCGTAAATCTCGCTGTACCTCTCATACGAGTTCATCACCTTGCGCACGTAGTGCTTCGTCTCGTCGAAGTTCACGGCGGTGAGAAAGTAGTCGTCGCCCGGCGCGGCCTGGATGCGCGACCAGAGCGCGACCTGCTTCGGTCCCGCGTTGTACGCGCCGGCCACGCGGTAACGATTCCCGCCGAATTGTTCTGCGAGCTCGGCGATGTATTTCGCACCCAGCCGGATGATCACGCGCGGGTCGTACAAATCTTCCGGATCGACGTCGAGCAGGCCCACCTGCGCGCCGATGTCGCGGGCGGTGGTGATGATGAACTGCAGCAGACCGCGCGCGGCCGCCTGCGATTTCGCGCGTGGATTGAAGCGCGATTCCTCGCGCATGATCGACAGCACCAGCGCGGGATCGGCGTCATACCGCTCCGCATCCTCGGCGATGTATTCGTAAAAGTAGCGCGGATAGAGGAGCTGCCGAACGACGGCAGGAAGCAGGTCGGGATGAAAGTCCTGCGGCACGGCCTTCATCAGCACTTCGATTGCGTAGATCGACTCGCGTGAGGCGCCGCCGAGGTTGAGGGCGTAGGAGCGGGTGAGCGCGGAGGAGAGGGGGCGCATCGGGTAGCGGCTCTCGATCGCGCTCACCGCCTCGTCGCTGAGACCCATCGCGATGAGGAGCGAGTCGGAATTGCTCGCGTCGACGTCGGGAAAGCGCGGCAATGCGCCGGGCGTGAGTTCGAGCACGCTGCGGTACGCGGGCAACTCGCGATAGATGGCGGTGAGCTTCGCGAGTTGATTTGCGCGATCGCGCGACGACAGCAGCACGCGGTCCGTCTGCACGTCTTTCGCGAGCGCGAACTGCTTCGCCGCGATCTGTTTCGCGACTTCCGCCTCGCGGATGGCCAGCTCGCGCGTCATGCGCGCGGCGAGCGCAGGGGAGTCGAGGCGCGTGCGGGCAAAGTAGGCGAAATGCGTCGGCGCCTTCGAGCGCAAGACCTCGAGATACGCACGGAACGATGCAGGCGGATCGCGCTGCTCGAGCGCACGCGCGCGCCAGTACGCGAACTCGGCGCGATCGTATTCGTCGAGCAGATTCGCCGGGACGGAGTTGAGCGCGGAAACACATGCGGCGGTGTTGCCCGCGGCGAGCATGCCCACCGCGTATGCGAGCGAGCCTTCGAGAATCGCCCGCTCGCTTCCCGCCATCTTCCGCAGCAACCCGAGATCCGCCGCCGCCTCCGCGAACCGGCGCGCTTTGATGCGCGTGCGGATGCGCTGCGTGAGCGCGGCCGTGGTCGAGGCGTATTTGCCTTTCACGCCGATCGACGCGGTCATCAACTGTTCGGCCGTGCGGTCGTCGCCGCGCAGTTGCGCGGAACGGGCGGCGTGCCAGAGGAAGGTCGACTTCTGCCGCAGATCGGGCGTCGCGTTCGCCCCCTGCATGTAGACGTTCTGCGCTTCCTCGTACCGCTCCGCGCCGAAGTAACTGCGTCCCAATGCGAATTGCAGATCGTCGAGACGCGCGCGCGGATTCGCAACCGGCGCAGGCGCTGGTGCTGCTGCAGGTTTCTTTGCCGCGGTTTTCGCGGGTGCTTTCCCTTTCCTCGCCGGTGCTGCCTTCTTCTTCGCCGGCGCCGCTTTCTTCTTCTGTGCGACGAGCATCGCCGCCTGCTGCGGCTTCGGTTTCAGTCCATTGATCGCGAGCTGCAGGAAGGCAATCGCGCGATCGTAGTGACGGTGTTTCTGGAAGGTCTCGCCGAACAGTTCGAGCTGATCGTTGGTGAGGCGGCGAATGATCTCGGGACGATCGAGCGCACGCGTCACGCGATCGGCCGCGTCGTCGGCAGTGCCGCCGCGCAGCAGCGTGAGTCCGCGCGCGAACGCATTGTCGAACTGCTTCTGCGCCACGAGCGCCGCGACGATGTGGGAGTTGATCTCACGGCGGCGCTCCGTCGAGGCTGACGGCGCGATGCGATCGCCGAATGTGACGAGCGGCTGCGGCTGATTTTTCGCGGCGAGATATTCGAGCTCGTCGTCGACCGCCTCGTCGCGGTACATCGACCCCGGATATTCGAAGATGAGCGCCGTGCGATAGCGGCTCGCCTCGTCGGCTTCCGCGACCTGCGCGCGGTGGTAGAGCGCGCGATCGCGAAACGGATTTCCTTTCGTAAGAAACGGCGCCAGCTTCGCCGCCGCGCGCTGTTTTTCATCTGCATCGACGAGCGCCCGCGCATGCAGATACGCGAGCGACCACTTGTTGTACAGATCGGGATGTTTCTGTTCGATCTGATCGAGCAGCTCGACCAGCTCATCGCCGGACAAGGTGGCGAAGGTGGAGGTCCACTGCCCGACCGGCGGAATCCCCTTCGGCGGCTCCGGCTTCCGCTCGCCCGCCGCCGGCCGGAACACGCGCCGGCGATGGACGCGCTCGCGCACGATGACGGTCGTGAGAATGGCGACGCCGATGAGGATGACCGCGACGACTGCGGCGATGAGCTTGCGATTGCGAGTCAAAACAGGGCGAACTGTGCAATCGCCGTGTCAGCGGCGATTGCGCCGCTGACACGGCGGGCGTTGGGCATTGGGCGTTGGGCTTTTGGGGTGCCGCGGCTCACGGCACGCGTGGCTCGAGCGCAACGCCCCAAACGCCTAACGCCCAGCGCCCAACGCCCGGGCGACGTCAGTCGCCGACTAACGTTCCGCTCAGAATCGCCTGCGGCGCCCTTCTCAGGATCTCCGCGCGTGCAATCGCGTAGTAGAGGATCGCGTCCACCAGCATGCGGCGGCCGTCGCGGGAGAGGAGGATGAGCATCTTCTGCCGCACCTCACGCACCTCCACGATGTCCTCCCAGCGCATCCAGTCCCACTGCTTGCCGAACAGCTTCAGCAGGCGGTTCTCGTACTTCACCCCCTGCTCGCTGAAATAGATGTGATCGCCGTATTGCACGACTGCCGCGGCGACGGTGCCAAGGAAGAGAAGAATCAGGCCGATCATCGGGAGCGCCTCGTAGTTGGTCGGGTGCTCCGCGAGATACATGAAGAAGATTGCCGCCGATCCGAACGACGCGGCGCAGGAGACGATGCGCGGCACCGGAGGCCGCTCGAAGACGAGCACTTTGTTGTCGTCTTTCATCACTTCACCAGTAGTAACACACCAGATTCGGCGTCCATGTCACAACTGCTAGAATCCCGCCCCTTATGCGCTGGAGCCGTTTTTTCATCAATACACTGCGGGAAGTGCCCGCCGACGCGGACGTGATCAGCCAGAAACTGATGATGCGCGCCGGCATGATCCGCAAGGTCGCCGCAGGCATCTACACCTACCTCCCCCTCGGCCTCCGCTCGGTCAAAAAGCTCGAGAACATCGTGCGCGAGGAAATGACGCGCGCCGGCTCGACCGAGCTCCTCATGCCTGCCATTCAGCCGGCCGAGCTCTGGATGGAATCGGGCCGCTGGCAGAAGTATGGAAAAGAGCTTCTGCGCATCAAAGACCGTCACGATCGTGACTTCGTCTTTGGCCCGACGCACGAAGAAGTCATCACCGATACCGTGCGCGACGCGGTGAGCTCGTATCGCCAGCTCCCGGTTTCGCTCTATCAGATCCAGACCAAGTTCCGTGACGAAGTCCGCCCCCGCTTCGGCCTCATGCGCGGCCGCGAGTTCATCATGAAGGACGCGTACTCGTTCCACTCCTCGCGCGAATCGCTCGACGAGCATTACGACGCGATGCGCGATGCGTACGGACGGATCTTTCATCGTTGCGCGTTAGACCACGTTCCGGTCGAAGCCGATACCGGCAACATCGGCGGCTCCGCGTCGCATGAATTCATGGTGCTCGCGCAGTCGGGCGAAGACGCGGTGGTCAGCTGCCCGAACTGCCGCTACGGCGCGAACGTGGAGAAGGCGACCTCGAAATTCTTCGAAGACGAAGTCGAGCCCGCGCCGTCGGATGCAATCGCCGAACTGCATACGCCCGGCACGCAGTCGATCGACGACGTCGGTAAGTTCCTCAATCGTCCGACCTCCGAGCTCGTGAAGACGCTCGTCTTCGATACCGATCTCGGACCGGTGATGGTGCTCGTGCGCGGCGACCGCGAAGGCAACGAGATCAAGATCAAGAACCACCTCAATGCGCAGTGGATGGAGATGCTCGCCGACTCCCGCTTCGAGGAGTCGACCGGCGGCCCGATCGGCTACTGCGGTCCTGTTGGAACGAAGTGCGCGCGCGTGCTCGCTGATCATTCGCTCAAAGGCCGCAAGCGCTGGATCGTCGGCGCGAACAAGCGCGATCACCACCTCGACTACGCCGTTCCCGGACGTGATTTCCCGGAGCCGGAGTTCGGCGACTTCACCACCGCCCGCGCCGGCGACGCATGCGTGCGCTGCGGCACGGCGCTGGAGATCTATCGCGGCATCGAAGTCGGCCACATCTTCAAACTCGGAACGAAGTACTCCGAGGCGATGCAGTGCAATTTCCTGAATGAGTCGGGGACGCGCGAGCCGATGATCATGGGCTGCTACGGCCTCGGCATCGGCCGCACGGTGGCCTCGGCCGTCGAGCAGAGCCACGACGCCGACGGCATCATCTGGCCCATGCCCATCGCGCCGTTCGAAGTGGTCGTGACCTCGGTCGGCAAAGACGAGAACGTGCTGCAGATGGCGAACGAGGTGTACGAGAAGCTGCTCGCCGCCGGAGTGGACGTGCTCTTCGACGACCGCGACGAACGCCCCGGCGTCAAATTCAAAGACGCCGACCTGATCGGCTTCCCGCTTCGCATCGCCGTCGGCGCCAAGAGCCTCGCCAACGGCCAGATCGAATGGAGCTGGCGCAAAGACCGCGCAAAACAACTGGGTGCGCCGGAGGAAGTGGTGGGACTGATTGTGGATGCGGTGAAGACGGCGCGGGTGTAGGGCGTCGTTCTCTGGTGTCATCCTGAGCCGCGAAGACGGCGAAGGACCTTCCACGATGCCACGGAGAAGGTCCTTCGCTTCGCTCAGGATGACACGGGGGCGAACGCATGACACACGAGCCCTGCTATCCTTCCCCCTCCATTTTCGGGAGGAAAACCATGCGGAAAACCATCATTGCGCTGGCTGTGGCACTCGCTCTGCCCGCTGCCGCGCAGAACGTCGACATCGAGGCGCTGTCCGGCCTTCAGTTCAACTTCGGCAACCCCGGCGCCCGTTCGCTCGGCATGGGCGGCGCGTTCCTCGGCCTCGCCGACGATGCCTCGGCCGCCGAAGCGAATCCGGCCGGCCTCACCATCCTGCGCAAGACCGAAGTCTCGGTCGAAGGGCGCAACTACGTCGAAGAGCAGGCCTTCTCCACCAGCGGCACGTTCCCCGCCATCCAGCGCACCGCGTTCCAGCACCACAGCGACCGCGTGGTCGTCTCGTTTGCCAGCGCCGTGTTCCCCATCCGCAACAAATTCACGGTCGGCGTCTACTATCACGAGCCGCTGCACAACGAAGGCGGCGGCGTCGTTCAGGCGCGGCGGGACGAGTTCACCGGCGATGTGATCCCCACCCCGACGTTCTACCTTCCGACCGAAGGCTCGAGCATCGACACGGTCCGCTTCGTCGGCGATCCGATCACGCGCGCCGAATGCCTCCAGCGCCGGCAGACGACGAAGAATCCGTTCTCCTGCCTCCAGTACAACATCGACCCCTTCGTCTCCGCCCTCTCGGTGCGTCAGCGCACACTCGGCGTTGCGGGCGCATGGCAGGTGCATCCGAAATTCTCGATCGGCGTGACCGCGCGCGAGCAGCGCCTGCTCGAATCAGCGGCCACGTTCCGCTTCAGCTCCACGCCCGTCGTCGCGCTCAAGCAGTCGATCATTCAGGCCACCGCGCGCGAGCGCAACGGCCAGGTCGATCTCGCCGAAGAGCGCGACCTCACGTTCACCGTCGGCTTCAAGTGGGCGCCGAGCGACAAGATCAGCTTCGGCGGCGTCTACAAACAGGGTCCGAACTTCGAGACCTCGCTCTTCTACGCTGACGCGAACACCGGCAATGAATTCATCACCGCCGCGAAGACGAGCTTCCACATCCCCGACGTCGCGGGACTCGGCGTTTCCGTTCGTCCGATCGCGCCGCTCACCGTCAACTTCGACGCGGTGCACGTGAAGTATTCGAATCTCGTCGACAACTTCGTCGCCGCGACGGCCGACGTGAGCGATCTCGAGAATCCCTTCTCCGCCGCCGACGTCACCGAGCTCCACCTCGGGGCCGAATATCTCTTCCCGACGAAAATCCCCATCGCGCTGCGCGCCGGCTACTGGACCGATCCCGCGCACTCAGTGACCTGGAACGGCCCGCTCAACCACCCCAGCTACGTCGCCGAGGCTCTGCTTTTCCCGGAAGGAGAAGACCAGACGCACATGTCCATCGGCGCCGGCATCGCACTGCAGCGCTTCCAGATCGACCTCGCGTACGACACCGCGGATACGTACAAGGTAGGCTCGATCTCGGTGGTCACGCGGTTTTAATCCCCCGGTGTCATCCTGAGCCGCGAAGACGGCGAAGGACCTTCTCCGTGGCCACAGGGAAGGTCCTTCGCTTCGCTCAGGATGACACGGACCTTCGTGTCATCCCGCGCGCAGCGCGGGATCCCCTTCCGACGGGCGATGACGTTCCTTACCGCAGGGGATTCCGCGCTGCCGCGCGGAATGACACGTTGCTGCGCCTCACAAATCCCCAAGCCCCACATCCATCAACTCGAACTTCTCCCACCCTCGAAAATCAAAGTGCCACCACTCCGACGGAAGCGGATCGAATCCATGCTTCGTCATCACGTCGCGCAGCAGCGCGCGATTCGCGATTTGCTCTGCCGGCAGGTCGTTGAAATCCTGACGCGCGCGATTGGTGAAGTCGTCGTACGGCGTCGGCATCGGCAGCTCGGCTCCTGTTTTCAGATCGATCAGCGTGAGATCGACCGCCGCGCCGCGATTGTGGCGTGAGCCTTTCGACGGATCGGCCACAAAGTCGGGGTTTTTGATCGGCTCCCACATCGCCTCGGTCACGTGATACGGGCGATAGCCGTCGAACACCTTGATGCCGAGCCCGCGCGCTGCGAGCTCGCGCTGCACTTCCTGCAATGCACGCGCAGCGGGAGCGCGGAGAAAGGACTTCGCGACCGGATACAGCTGCTGATGCATGAAGTTGTTCGTCGTCGCGTAACGGATGTCGAGCGGAATCCCGAGCGCTCCTAAATCGACGAGCCGCTTGTCGGCGTCGCGTGCGGCGAGCTGCTCGTATGTCGCGCGATCGGGAACGACCGTGAGGCCATAGCGATTCGGCGCGATTGCCGGTGCGGTCGCACACGCGGCCAGCAGAACGAGCGCAAACAAACGGGAGCGGTGTTTCAAAGCCATCAGCATCGCGTTAATGTACGCGCTCCGATGGAGCTCGACATCTTCTTCTCGATCAGCCAGACCGAAGTGCGCGGCTTCATGCCGTCCGAACAGGCCATGTTCCGCAACTTCTTCGAGCAGATCGAGCTCGCCGACCGCCTCGGATTCGGCACCGCCTGGATCGCCGAAAGCCACCTTTCCACGGAGATTCAGAAGACCAATCCCGGCGCGGTGATCCCTCACTTCGTCGGCGAGATCGGCCTCAACACCGACATCCTCCAGCTCGCGCATCGCATCTTCGCCCGCACGCAGCGCATCGGCGTCGGCTCGGCGATCATGAACATCCTCGCCAACGGCGGCCCGATCGCGGCGGCCGAGCGGGTGAAGACGTTTCTCGCACTGCACGGCCTCGATGAAAACGAGCGCCGCATTCTCACCATCGGCTTCGCCTCGGGACGCTTTCCGTTCATCAACATCCCGTACGGAATCGTGCCGCGCAACGCCGTCGAAGCAGCCGCATGGCCGGTGGTGAAGAACAAAATCTTCGAAGAGGCGACCGAGATTTTTCTGCGCCTTCTCAAAGGCGAAACGCTCAATTCGCTGATGATCACGCCGCGTTTTCTCCGCCGCGGCGATTTCCGCAAAGAGGAAGATTGGATGCGCGCGGTCGAAGCGTACGGCCACACGGTCGACGAGATTCCGCTCGAGCCGCGCTGGCGTTTTCCCAACCTGAAGATCGTGCCGCAGGAGCCGCGCATGGACCTGCTGCGCCTCTCGGTCGGCTCACACGATCCGTCGACGCAGATCTTCGCCAACACCATCCTGCCGGTCGGCGTGTTCAATCTCTCGATCACCCCCGGCGACGAAATCGAGAAAACGAACGAGCGGATGCGCACGCACTATCACCCGGACGGCGGCGGCTGGCAGCGCCGTCTCATGCCGCGCACGGTGCTCGTGTTCATCAACGAAGACGAGCCGGCAAAAGCGCAGGAGGAAGCGCAGGAAGCGCTCTCGAATTACTGGCGCGCGCTCGAAGGAACGCTCGACGAAGAAAAAGTGCGCCGCGCCACGAACAATGCTCTCGTCGGCGATTCCAAGGCCATCCTCGCGCAGATGCAGGAACGCTTCGATCCCGAAGACCGCCTCATGCTCTGGTTCGACTTCAACAATCACGATTCGAAACGCGTGATGAAGAACATGAGCGACTTCATGACACGCGTGGCGCCGGAGATCGACAGGCGTTAGGCTTTGGGCGCTCGGCGTTCGGGGTGCGTCGCACGAAACACCCCAAACGCCTACCACCAAAACGCCTAAAGCCATTCACGGACATGACCGCTACCTACGACCAGCCCACGACCTTCGACGAAACCGCCGCTCCCAATTTCGCGCGCGCGATGCCGAACTGGCAGCCGCTCGTCGAATACCGCCGCAATGGCGTGGCGGAGAACACGATTCATGGCGCGGTCTCGTGGGTCACAGGCAAAAGTCTGCTCTATTCATTCGGCGGCAATGTCGAGGTCTACGGACGCTCGATGGTCAAGCCGATCATGATGAAGGTCTTCGCGAAAGACTTTGCGCGCGAACTGACGAGCGAACAGCAGGCGATCTCGGTCGCCTCGCACAATGGCGACACCGAACACGTCGCCGTTGCCCGCTCGATTCTGCGCGAGGCCGAATGGGGTCTCATGCAGACGCCGCACGACGTGCCGCTCGTGCAGTTCGGCCGTCAGGTCCGCCGTCCGCGCCGCTGGTATCACTGCTGTTCCGGCGAGCACGCCGGCATCCTGCGCGGCTGCCGGATGCGCGGCTGGCGGCGCACCGGTTACGTCTGGCCGCACCATCCATTTTTCCAGGAGTACCTGCACTACATCCAGAACGTCCTCGGCAGCGACTGGAAGACCGGCACGATCGCCAAAGACGGCTGCGGATTGCCGACCGTCTCGATGACCGTGACCGATCTCGCGAAACTCTTCGCCAATCTGGTCACGGAGAAAGACCGCGACTGGATCTGGAGCGCGATGGTCGCGCATCCCGATCTCATCGGCGGCTTCAATCGCCTCGACTCGACCATCCTCAAAGCGTGCGGCGGCCGCGTGATCGCCAAAGAAGGCGCTGACGGTTTGTTAGGCCTGGCCATCGAGCATCCCGAATATCCGGAAGGTCTGGGCGTGGTGGTGAAGATCGCCCACGGCTGGAACCCGCAAGCCACCTGGTACATCGCCCGCTACATCCTCGGCGTCCTCGGATTCGAGTTCCGCAATCCCTACAAACTGCGCCGCCAGAAAGCGTTCATTGTGCCGGAGGTGATTCCGGAACACATGCGCGATCGCATGGCGGCCATCGTGCCGTGGGATTCGTGGGATCCGGACATCGACCGCTGGGAATTCGATCCCACTCAATTCATTGCGCCGCGCTGAATTCAGTACGGCGTCGCCATGCGGAACGAACTGTCCGACGTGCGATTGTCGATGACTGAGCCATAGACGAAGGCGCGGTCGCTGGGGTTCGTGAGGCTCACGCGGATGAATCCGCTCTTCAACAGGTCGAGGTTCGTGACGCCTGTGAAATCGGCCAGTGAGCGCTGCACGAAGTAGTTGGGTGGAAACTGCACGCCGGAGCGGTCGCCGACCAGTTTGCCCGATACATCGTAGGTCACGATGTTGAACGTGGCGCCGGCGTCGAGCGTCCGAATGCCGATGTTCATCCGGAAGTTCGTGAGGTCCTTCGGCAGCGGCAGGGTCACGGCCGAGAAGACATCGAACGCGTCCTGCGGCGACACTCCTTCTTCCGAGAACCCGGACGTTCCCGCGGCTCCCGCGTCGCTGAAGACGCGCGCCGTGACGATCGGCAGCGCACCGCCGTCCGTGTACACGTCGAGCGAGCCGAGGCCGGACTGCCCGAGTGCGAAGACGATGTCGTCGACCGAGAGCACGCGGCCGACGGGGAGGAGCGTGTTGATGAACACGTCGGAGGCGGAGGCTGATTGTCCCTGCGGGTGATAGACGAGCCGCGCCTGAATCGGATAGTCGGTAGTGTTGAGCAGTTGCAGACTCGTGCGGAAGAACGTGCCCGCGCCCTGCAGCGAGCCCGCTGCCGGCAGAATCTTCACGAGCACGCGCTCGCCCGCGTATGCCATCGCGCCGATTCGATACCCGGGGCCGTAGTTGGACGAATTCCCGACAACACCGTTGGTCGCACTGAGATCGACGGCGGTGATGAGGTTGTAGCCCGCGGTCGGCCAGTTCTGTGTGCGGACGGTGCCGCAGGCGGAGCTCGGCTGCAGGGTCACGACGCCGATCAGATCACCAACCGCCAGAGTCACCGGCGGATCGAGCGTCACGTAATTGATGCCATTGACCGCTTTGAACGGTCCGCGCGTCGCCACGACGGTAAAGGCCGAGGCGGAGTGAAAGCCCGCGCGCAGAAAGATCACCTTGAACGCGTTGTTGCACGGCGCGCTGCTGGTCCACGTGACGCTCGCGTGATCGACGACGCCCGCCGTGGCGGCGTAATCGGTGAGGTTCACGTACGTCGCCGGCGCGCCTGAGGTGATCACTGCACCGCCGAAGTAAGTGCTGGTCTGGGCGCCGACCGTCACGGGCTGTGCCGCAAGGGGAAGTACGGAGAGCAGTGCGGACAGAAGGAGAGCGTGGCGCATCGTGCGGTCCTTTCTCGGGAAGGCTTTCGGAATTGAGCGGGTGCGCTGACGATAGCACGTTGCCCACGCGTTACACTGCGCGGTCGATGCAGCGGCTTTCGAATTTCATCGGCGGCACGTTCGTTCCTCCCGCGAGCGGCACGTACTTTGACGACGCGAATCCGGCCACGGGCGAGGGGATCGCCGCGGTCCCGGACAGCGACGCTCGAGATGTGGCCGAGGCGGCGCGCGCGGCTCGCGACGCATTCGGTGCGTGGTCGCAGACGGCCGCGGAGCAGCGATCGCGCGTCCTGCTGAGCATCGCCGATCGGATCGAGGCGAATCTCGACGAACTGGCGGCGATGGAAAGCCGCGACAACGGCAAACCGGTTTCTCTGGCGAAGCGGATGGACATTCCGCGCGCGGTCGCGAATTTCCGCTTCTTTGCAACAGCGATTCTCCATCACGCCAGCGAAGCGCATGTGACCGACAACGTCGCCCTCAATTACACGTTGCGGCAACCGATCGGCGTGGCGGGTTTGATTTCTCCCTGGAACCTGCCGCTGTATTTACTGTCGTGGAAAATCGCGCCGGCCATTGCGGCGGGAAATACGTGCATCGCCAAGCCTTCGGAATTGACGCCATTGACCGCGCATCGGCTGGCCGAATTGTCGGTCGACGCAGGGTTGCCGCCGGGCGTGCTGAACATCGTGCACGGCTACGGCGCAAAAGCGGGTGCTGCAATCTGCGAGCATCCGGACGTGCCGATCATCTCCTTTACCGGCGGCACTGTGACCGGCGCGCGCGTCGCCGCCGCCGGCGCACCGCTGTTCAAGAAACTCTCGCTCGAGCTGGGCGGCAAAAATCCGAATCTGATTTTTGCGGACGCCGATCTCGATCAGGCGATTCCCACCTCCATTCAATCGAGTTTCGCCAATCAGGGCGAGATTTGTCTGTGCGGCTCGCGCATCTTCGTCGAGCGCACGATTTACGACGAATTCGTGGAACGCTTCGTCGCCGCGACGAAGAAACTGCGCATTGGCGATCCCACCGATCCGCAGACGGACGTCGGCGCATTGATCAGTGAAGCGCATCTGCAGAAAGTCACCGGCTACCTGGACGTCGCAAAAGAGGAAGGCGGCACTGTCGTCACTGGAGGCAATCGCGTCGGCAACCGCGGCTTCTTCATCGAGCCCGCCGTCATCACCGGCCTCGGGTGCGAATGCCGTGTTCTGCAGGAAGAGATCTTCGGACCGGTCGTCACCATTACGCCGTTCGACGGCGACGAAGAGGCCGTGCAGTCCGCGAATTCTACGCGTTATGGCCTGTCTGCCACTGTATGGACCCGTGACCTGCAGCGCGCCCATCGCGTTGCCGGTGCATTACACGCCGGCACTGTATGGATCAACTGCTGGCTCTTACGCGATCTGCGCGTGCCGTTCGGCGGCATGAAGGAAAGCGGCGTCGGCCGCGAAGGTGGTTTCGAGTCGCTCAACTTCTTTACGGAGCCGAAGAATGTCTGCGTCAAGCTGGCCTGAGGCCGTACCGGAAGTCGCCGCTGCGGAACCGCAACAGGCGCCCGTTTCCGTCGCCGCACGCTGGAATCCGCTGACGCGCATCGTCTTTCGTTTTCTCTTCCTCTATCTCGGTCTCTACAACGTCGAATCCTTGTTCGGACTCATTCCGATCTCGTTCGCGACGCAGTTGGTGCTCTGGTACGACGAGCTTTGGGAGCCGGTCACGGTCTTCACCGGCAACACGCTCTTCGGGGTTGATGCGCGGCCGCGCGGAATCAGCGGCAGCGGAGACACGACGGCCGCATTTGTACTGACGTTCATCTATCTGATGATCGCGCTTGCGGGAACGATCATCTGGTCGGTCCTCGATCGTCGTCGCGTCAACTACGCGACCTTGCACGCCTGGTTTCGCTCGTATGTTCGCTTTGCGGTGGCGATCTCGATGATCAGCTACGGTGTCGCGAAGGTCGTCAAGCTGCAATTTCCGCCCATTCTGCTCGATCGATTGACGCAGCCGCTCGGCAGCATTTCGCCCATGGGATTGCTCTGGACGTTCATGAGCTTCTCGGTCCTGTACAACGTCTTCACCGGATCAGCCGAAATGCTCGGCGGGATTCTGCTCACGACCCGGCGCACCGCAACGTTAGGCGCGCTCGTCACCGCCGGCGCAATGGCAAACGTATTCGTGCTCAACATGGCGTACGACGTGCCGGTCAAACTCTATTCCGGCCATCTGCTGTTCATGAGCCTCGTCATTGCCGCGCCGGACGCACAGCGCTTTGCCAACGTTTTCCTTCTCAATCGCACCGCGGCGCCTGCCGTGCTGCGCCCGTCGTTGCGCAATCCACGATGGGACGTGCTCCTGCGCGCTGCACGCACGCTGATGATTGCCGCGTTCATCCTCGTCTCACTCCGCCAGGCGATTACACAGATGAAGGAGTGGAACGCGCAGCCGCTCGACAAAACGCCGCTCTATGGCATCTGGAACGTCGAGTGGATGAAATACGACGGCGTGGAGCGTCCGCCTCTCACCACAGACACCATCCGCTGGCGCCGGCTCACAGTGAGCAGCACCCGCGTCGCGTCACTGACGATGATGAATGACGAGCGCACGCGTCTGATGATGAAGCTCGACGGGGAACGCCATACGCTCGACCTGATGCGGAAGTCGCCGCCGGCGATGAACGTCGCATTGAAGTACACGCAGCCAGACCGCACGACGCTCGTTCTGAACGGTCTGTACAACGGACACAAAGTCGAGGCGAGGCTCACGCAGACCGCCACGCCGCAGTTCGTCCTGATGACCCGCGGCTTTCACTGGATCAACGAATTCCCCTTCAATCGCTGAGGCAAACACAATGAGCAACGGACAAATCGTCGGCGGCGTTCTCGCGCCGCACCCGCCCCACATCGTCTATGGCGAAAATCACTGGCGCAATGAGCCGAAATCCGAATGCGGATGGGAAGTGCTGCGCTGGGGTTATGAACGCGCGCGCAAGCATTTTCTGGAAAAGAAGCCGGACGTGATCCTCGTCCACTCGCCGCACTGGCAAACGGTCATCGGCCACCACTTTCTCGGCCTGCCTGAATTTCACGGCTTATCGGTCGACCCGATCTTCCCCAATCTCTTCCGCTTTCAATACGACGTGAAAGTCGACGTGGAGTTAGCGGAGCTCATTGCAGAGGAAGGACGCGAGATGGGGCTCATCACGAAGATGATGCGCAATCCCGATTTTCGCGTCGACTACGGCACGATCGTCTCCTGCCACATGATGAACCCGGAGTGGGACATCCCCATCGTGGGCATCTCCTCCAACAACTCGCCCTATTACTTTTCCAACGAAATGGGGCAGGCGCAGATGATCAAACTCGGCCAGGCCACCAAACGCGCCATCGAAAAAAGCGGCCGCCGCGCCGTCCTCCTCGCATCCAATACTCTGTCCCACCGCCACTTCACCACCGAGCCCGAAATCCCCGAAGACATGTCCCGCGAACACGTCTACGAACACTCGGGATACCTGTGGGACATGCAGGTCATCGACCTCATGCGCAAAGGCCGCACAAAAGAACTGATCGCCATCCTCCCTGAGTTCATGGACCACGCCGTCTCCGAGGTGAAGGCGGGGTCACTGGCCTGGATGCTGTCTGCGTTGGATTTTCCGGAGTACCCGGCGGAGGTATTCGGGTACTGGACGGTGATCGGGACGGGGAATGCGGTGGTGGGGTGGGATCCGGTGCTGAGGGAGCGCGCTGTGTCACACGATGTGCGTGGGACGAATTGAAAATTGAAAATTGAAAATTGAAAGATATGAGCGCTGTGGGGGAGAGCACTGCCGGGTCGGAACTGCGCGAGCGCGCGTTTGAATTCGCCTGTGCGGTCATCTCGCTGCACCGCTTTGTCTATAAGAGCGAGCCTGCGCTCCGGAATGTGAGCGGTCAGGCCTCCTCGGCAGCAACGTCCATCGGCGCGAATCTCGAAGAAGCCGATGCTGCACAGAGTCGTGCTGATTTCATTTCCAAGTGCAATATCTCACTGAAAGAAGCGCGCGAGACGCGCTATTGGTTGAGAATTCTTTCGCGGTTCGTCCGCTCGAAGCGATTGGAAGCGCTCATCGCAGAAGCGACGGAACTCATCGCAATCCTCACCGCAATCGTGAAAAAGAGCAGGGAGCGTAAATCGTGACTGTCCGATTTTTCAATTTTCAATTTTCAATTTTCAATTCCGGGCACCACCAATGATCCTCAAAGCGTACATCGTCCCCGGCCAACCCCATCCGCTACTAGCCCCCGACAAAAACGCCGGCTGGGCCAGCCTCCGGCGCAGCTACGAGGCGGTCGGGAGAGAGATCGCGAAATCGGGGGCGGAGTTGTTGCTCATCTACTCCACGCAATGGTTTTCGGTCATTGGGCATTTGTTCCAGATCGATCCGAAGCCGGCATGGACGCTCGTCGATGCCAATTGGTATGAGTACGGGTCGATTCCTTATGAATTCCGGATCGATCCGGAGTTCGGGAAGTTGTATTGCGGGATTGCGAAGAGCAGAGGGATGCAGGCGGCGACGGTGGCGTATCACGGGTTTCCGATCGATACGGGAACGGTCGTCGCGCTGAAGCTGCTCAATCCCGACAATGCCATTCCGGCTTCCGTCGTTTCCTGCAACATTTACGCGGAGCGTGAGGAAACGCGCGCGCTCGGGTTTGCGGGGCGTGCGGCCATTGACGCGTATGGGAAGAAGACGGTGGTCGTCTGTGTGACGAATTTCTCCAATCGCTATGAAGTGGCGGAGATCGATCCCGCGCGCGATCGGATTTCGTCGCAGAAGGATGACGAGTGGAATCGCAAGCTATTGGAGATGTTCGGCGAGGGGCGATTGGAAGACGTGGCGCAGGTGGCGCGTGATTTTGCGCGTGAGGCCAATGCAGACATGGGCTTCAAGGCCATCTGGTGGCTCGGTGCGGTGATGGGGGAGCACAACAAGTACGACGGCAGGGTGTGGGATTACCAGCCGGTCTGGGGGACGGGCAACGCCATTGTCGAGCTCACGCCGAATGAGCGGAAGCAGATCGACTGGGAAAAGGAATTCGACGAGGGGCCGGTGCCGGAGATGACCGGCTCGAGCGGAACGGGGCTCGAAACGCACAATGTGCTGGCGGAGGGGCCGCAGGTCGGGCGGAAGAGCGAGATGAGCTCGCAGGAGACGGAGCCGGTGCATACGCCGCCCGCGCCCGGCAACGACAACGTCATTCGCACCGATCGTGCGCCGAAACCGGTCGGGCCTTATCCGCACGCCCGGCGGGTGGGGGATTTTCTGTTCCTCTCCGGCATTGGACCGCGCACGCCAGCGAGCGGGGAGATTCCGGGACTGATGCGCGATGGTGCGGGGAGCGTGATTGGTCACGACATCGAAGTGCAGACGCGCGCGTGTATCGAGAACGTGAAGGCGATTCTAGAAGAAGCGGGCAGCTCGCTGGATAAGGTGCATGACGTGACGG
>JALYOB010000535.1 GCA_030857085.1 Acidobacteriota bacterium
CACCTTCTCCCCGCACGCGGGGAGAAGGGCGACGCCATGTTTCCCCTCGCGCCGCTTGCTGGGGAGAAGGGCGACGCCATGTTTCCCCTCGCCCCGCTTGCGGGGAGAGGGTGGCGCGAAGCGCCGGGTGAGGGGCCGCCGGTGCTCCACCGACAACCGACAACCGACAACCCGCGGCGCAGCCGCGCGCTAATCCACCACCACGAAATCCAGGTTCCCATACGACCGCATCTGCCGCACGACCGCGTGGCCGCTCGGATTGTCATCGGTCGCATAGGCGCTGTTGCCTTCGAGCGTGCGCACGAACTTCGGCAAGGCCTGCGTGACCACGCCCGTGTGATGCCATTTCTTGCGATCGCCTTTGTGGCGCAGCAGCAGGAGACTGCCGGTGGGAATCTTGTTCAGATCGCGAATCGCACGCTCGCCGGGGATGAGGCGGCCGGAGCGCATCGCCTCTTCGCCGAGGCGCGTGCAGTTGGTGTGGTAATCGACGGGAGGTCCGACTTCGAGCGATGCCGCGGCCTGCGCGACCATCGTGCTCACGAAGCCCGCACACCACGCATCGACGCCTTGAGGAAGATGCGGATTGCGCGGACGCTGATCGCCGTGCAGATAGAGACGCACCCACGGCCCGCGATTCTGTCCGCCCACTTCGCGCGCGTGATTGCGCAGATGCTGCAGCGCGTACGCCGCGATCATCTGCCCCATCGTCGCGCCGCGCGGCGGCTCGATGCGGCGCAACGCCTCACCCATGGGACGGGTGAGCAGCGCGAACGTCTGCGCATCGACTTCGCCCGTCACCGGCAACACGCCCGTCGAGCCCTGAAAATCGCGCACCGCCTGCTCGGTCGCCCAGCCGAACTGCCCGTCGATCATCACCTCGAACTCATTGAGGCAAAGCCACTCCTGCACCAGCCGCACGGAATCACCGCGGCGGCCGCGCCGCAGCGTCGAATCGAGATCGAGCATGGTGTTGCTTCCGGAGATCGAAGAAGGAGCGCGGCGCGCGAGCATGGTCATGGCGCGGCATCATAAGCGCGACGCCTATAATCCGGGCGAGGTCCCCATGTCCTTCACACGCAAATACCTGCTGTGGCTCCTCGTGCCGCCGATCGGCATCAGCATTCCGCCTGCGCTCCTGTTCGTCTCGCAGGTCGTGCAGCTCTCCGGCACGTCCACGCTTCTCCTGCTGCTGATGCTCGCGGTGATGTATGGCAGCGGCTGCGTCACCTTCACGCTCGCCGTACGTCCATACGCGGAAGCGGTCGAACGCGCGCTCGCAGGGCGCGGCGATTTGTCACGCACGATGTCGGAGTGCCTCGATCGGACGAAACTGCTCTCGCTGATTCTGTGGGGCGGCGGCGGAGCGCTGTTCGCGCTCGTCGCGGCCGCGGTCTTCCTCCCCTCGCTCCTCGGCTTCGCCTACTTTCTCGTCGCCGGTCTCATCGCCGCATTCGTCTCCATCGTCTGGGGCTACGCGATGGGCAAGCATCGCCTGATGGAAGCAGCGCACGGGCAGCGCGTCCGCTACACCGGCCGCCCGCTCACCCTCGGCCGCAAGATCGCCCTCGTCTTCATCGGCTCGTTCACCATCTCCTCGGCCGCTCTCATTCTGCTGATCTCCTCGCGCGTTTCCACGACGCTCGAACAGCTCGCGATCAACTCGTCCGCGGAACGATTTCAGCGCGTGTACGACAGCGCCAATCTCCTTGCGAGAATCGACGCCGCCGCGCTCGACACGCTGCGCATCTACATCCCCAGCGAATACTCCCTGCATCTCATCGGCAAAGACGGCAAGCAGGTCAGCACCAAAGATCCGCTCGATGAAAGCGAAGTCGCGGCGATCCGCCGCATCGGCAACGGCGACAGCAGCGCATTCATCGGCCCGCACGTGAGCCGTTTCGCGCAACTCAAAGACGGCTCGATTCTCGCGCTCGCGATCCCCTGGACGCCATACAAGAACATCCCCTTCCAGATCACCTTCTACACGATCATCGTCGCGCTGCTGACGACGCTCGTGTTCGGCGCGGCGACGGTCGTTCTGTCCCGCGACGTCACGGGTCCGCTGCACGCCTTGCGCGGGCTTTCGAACGAGATGGCGCAAGGCAACTTCGACGTCGCGCCGCGCGTGTTTGCGGACGACGAAGTGGGCCAGCTCGCCGACAGCTTCGGCGAGACGCGCACGAACCTGCGCCGCCTGTTAGGCCGGGTCGGCGGGAGCGGCTCGACGATCACCGACGGCGTACGCGTGATCACGGCCGGCAGCGAGACGCTGCTCGCACGCTCGCGCGATCAAAGCGAGCTGACCGAAAACTCGTCGCTCGCGGTCGAGATCGTGCGCGGCGGCATCGGCAGCGTGCTGCATGCGGCAGACACGGTGAGCGGTCTCACGCACGACGCCTCCTCGCGCGCGCTCGAACTGCAAGCCTCGGCCGAAGAGGTCGCGCGCAGCATGGATTACCTCTTCCAGTCGGTCGAGAAGACCTCCTCGTCGACGACGGAAATGAACGCCTCAATGAACGAGATGTCGCGCCGGACGGACGTCCTCGCAGGCATCGGCGAAGAAGTGCTGTCGTTCGTCGCCGAGATGGATTCGACGGTCGGCGAACTGCTTTCGAGCTCGCGCTCGACCGCCGAGCTCGCGCAGCAGGTGCGCGAAGACGCGAGCGCAGGCGGCGAGGCTGTGAATCGCACGGTGCAGGGCATCAATGCGACGCACGAGCTGACGATGAGCACCGCCCAGACCATCGATGAACTGCAGCGCAGCGTCGGCCAGATCAGCCAGATCCTGACGGTGATCGAAGAGGTCGCGAATCGCACGAACCTCCTCTCGCTCAACGCGGCGATCATCGCCGCGCAGGCAGGCGAACATGGCGCCGGATTTACGGTCGTCGCGGACGAGATTCGCGGACTCGCCGAGCGCACGCGCGGTTCGACCAAGGAAATCTCCACGATCATCAAAGCAGTGCAGAGCGGCTCGAAGCAGGCCGTGGCGAAGATGCACGAGGGCGTAACCACCGTGACCGCGAACGTGCGTCTCGCCGAAAACGCGGCCGCGTCGCTGGGCAAAATCGTCGACAGCGCAACCCGCTCCTTCGAGATGGCCACGCGCATCTCCCGCGCCCTCGGCGAGCAGTCGCAGGCCAGCCGCCGTCTGCACGAGGTCACCTCGCGCATGTCCGATCACATCGCCGAGATCAATCGCGCCACGCGCGAACAGGCGCGCGGCACCGAGCTGATGGCGCACGAATCCGAACGGGTGCGCGACATCGCCGCGCAGGTGAAGAACGCGACCGAAGAGCAATCGACCGCCGGCCGCGGCATCACCTCCGCGCTCGAAAAGATCTCCGACGATGCCCGCGCCATGCGCGATCTGCTGGAGCGCCAACTGGAAGAAACCGACCGCATCGCCGACGCATCGCGGTCGATGCTGGAAATCGCGCAGAAGAACGACGCCATCGCCCGCGAATTCACGACCACCGTGCAGAACCTCGTGCGCAGCGGCCAGGACTTCGAGAGCGAAGTGACCAGATTCCGCTTCAAAGGGGCGGATGTCTAGGAGTGCGGCGGCAAAGCCGCCGCTCTAATCC
>JALYOB010000536.1 GCA_030857085.1 Acidobacteriota bacterium
ACCTCGGAGTACCTCGGAGTACCTCGGAGGGAGCGCGCGTCGTGCGCTCGCCGTCGCTGTGATTCACGAATGGCGGAGCCGAAGGCGCCCGAGGAACCGAGGAACTCCGAGGAACTCCGAGGTACTCCGAGGAACTCCGAGGAACTCCGAGGAACTCCGAGGTACTCCGAGGTACTCAAAAATAACCTCACCCCCTCCATCCCGGGGTGTACGATCGCCGGCACATGCATAGCGAGGGCATCGCCGGCACCGGCATTGACGGGCTTGATTTCATTCTTCTCGGCGGCTTCCCGCGCAATCGCGTCTACCTCGTTCAGGGCGATCCCGGCGTTGGCAAGACGACCCTTGGACTGCAGTTCCTGCTCGAAGGAGCGGCAAATGGCGAGCGCGTGCTCTACATCACACTCTCCGAGTCGCGCCACGAACTGAACGCGGTCGCAAAGTCGCACGGCTGGTCGCTCGAGCGCATCGAAATCTTCGAGCAGATGATCGGTGAGGAAGCGCTGCAGGAAGAAGAGTCGACGGTGTTTTATCCGTCGGAGATCGAGCTCGGCGAGACGATCCGGGCCATGCTCGTCGAAGTCGATCGCGTCAAGCCGCAGCGCGTCGTGCTCGATTCTCTGAGCGAAATTCGTCTTCTCGCGCAGAGCGGCCTTCGCTATCGAAAACAGATCCTCGCGCTCAAACAGTTTTTCGCGGGACGCAACGTCACGGTGCTCTGTCTCGACGACCGCACCTCCGAGATTCAGGACATTCAGCTGCAGAGCGTGCCTCACGGCGTGCTCGAGCTCGAGCGCTACACGCCGCTTTATGGCTCCGCGCGCCGCCGCCTGCAGCTCGTCAAAGTGCGCGGTCTCAATTTCAAAGACGGCTATCACGACTTCAACATCGTCACCGGCGGTCTGGTCGTGTTTCCTCGCCTGATCGCGGCGGCGGAGGAGCACGAGCCGGACACGCCCAACGAGCAGATCGCGAGCGGCCTCGCCGAGCTCGACTCGATGTTAGGCGGCGGACTCGATCGGGGCACGAGCACAGTGGTCATGGGTCCGGCGGGCTCCGGGAAATCGGCGCTGGCGATGCAATACGCGGTCGCCGCCGCACGGCGCGGCGAGCGCGCGTCGGTCTTCATTTTCGAAGAAAGCGTCAAGAGCGTGAGCAACCGCTCCGCCTCCCTAGGCCTGCCGCTCGGCGACCTGCTGGAAGGCGAAAAGATTGCGATCCGCCGCGTCGATCCCGCGCAATTGCAGCCCGGCGAATTCGCGCATCTCGTGCGCAAGGCGGTCGAGGACGACGGCACGCGCGTCATCGTCATCGACAGCCTCAATGGCTATCTCAATGCGGTGCCGGAGGAACGATTTCTCCTCCTTCACCTGCACGAGCTCCTCAGCTACCTCGGGCAACATGGCGTTGCAACCATTCTCGTCTTCGCACAACACGGACTGGTCGGCTCGATGCAGTCGCCGATCGACGTCAGCTATCTCGCCGATTGTGTGATTCTGCTGCGCTATTTCGAAGCGGAAGGCCGTATTCACAAAGCATTGTCGGTCGTCAAAAAGCGCAGCGGTCCGCACGAAACCGCAATTCGCTCTCTCCGCATGGATGGCGGTGGCCTGCATGTCGGCGATGCATTGTCGAATTACCGCGGTGTGCTCTCCGGAATCCCCAATTACGACAAGACGCTGAGCAGCGAGAAGAGCGAGTGAGCAGCGATCGCTCCGAGCGTATTCTGGTCGTTGCGCCGTTCGGGCGCGACGCGGAACTGACGTGCGCACAGCTCACCGCGCATGGTCTCCGTTGCAAGGCGTGCAAGACCATTCATGAGCTCGCGAACGAAATCGGCGCAGGCGTGGGTGCGATCATCGCCACGGAAGAGGCGCTGCATGGCGAAGACGTGCGCGAGCTCGAACGCGTACTCGGCGCGCAGCCGGCCTGGTCGGAAATCCCGCTGGTGATCCTCACCGGCAGTACGCCCGCCGACGCGAAGCCGCGGCCGCTCAGTGCATTTTCGCGGCGCACGAACGTGACGCTCGTCGATCGGCCGGTTCGCATCAAGAGCCTCATCAGCTCGGTGCAATCGGCATTGCGCGCACGCGAGCGTCAGTACGACATTCGCGATCTGATGGCGCAGCTCGAAGAGCGTGTGCACGAGCGCGATCGCTTTCTCGCGGTGTTAGGCCACGAGCTGCGCAATCCGCTCGGCGCGATTCTGCTCGCCGCACAGATGCGCGACGACGACGGAAAACTCGACGGCGCACACGCCGATCTCATCGAGCGGCAATCGCAGCACCTCACGCGTCTGGTCAATGACCTGCTCGATCTGTCGCGCGTCGCCGCGGGGAAGATCGTGCTCAAACAGAAGCTCGTCGATCTGCGCGAGTCCGCGGCTGAATCGCTGCGCGTGCTCGAGCCGGTTGCTGCAAAGCAGCGCGTGCTGGTGGAAATGATGCGCTGCGAGAAGCCGCTGATCGTCAAAGGCGATCCGGTGCGGCTCGATCAGATCGTCGCGAACGTGCTCTCGAACGCGATCAAGTACACGCCCGAGGAAGGGCACATTCGCGTGACGATGCACGAGGAAAATGGCGAGGCGGTCGTCCGCGTGACGGACGACGGCGTCGGCATTGCGCCGGAACGGATCGGCGTGATTTTCGAGCTCTTTGCACAGGCGGAGAACGCAATCGGACGCGCACAGGGCGGCATGGGCATCGGCCTCGCGCTGGTGCGTAATCTCGTGCAACTGCACAATGGGCGCGTCGAGGCGCGCAGCGACGGCGTCGGCAAGGGAAGCGAGTTTGCGATCTATCTGCCGCTCGCATCCGATGCGCAGGTGGCCGAGCAGCGCCGCGACGATGCGCGTGTGCCGCACACGCAACTCGAGGCGGTTCCGTCGCGCAAGATTGCGATCGTCGAAGACAACGACGACGTCCGCGATCTGTTGCGTCTCAAGCTCTCCCGCCTCGGACACAATGTCGTCACCGCGCGTGACGGCGTGGAAGGCGTGAAGGTTCTGATCGGCGAGCGGCCCGATCTCGCGCTCGTCGACCTCGGCCTCCCCGGCATGGATGGCTATCAGGTTGCGCGCGAGACGCGCGATCAGCTCGGCGATGGCGTCGTGCTCGTTGCAGTGAGCGGATTCGGCCAGCCCGAGGACAAACGGCGCGCGCTCGAATCGGGATTCGACGAGCACATTACGAAGCCGGCCGACGTCAAAGACATCGAAAACGTACTGCGGCGTTTTCCGCCGCGGAATTCGGCGCCCTCGACGAACGTCTGATTGAGTAAGCGTCCAACGTCCAGGCAGCACCGTCCAACTATGTCCCGATCCATTCTCGTAGTCGAAGACTATCCCGACCTCCGCTCGGCCATCGCCGAGTTGTTGTCGCGGAACGACTGTGTCTGTGAAGCGGTCGACAGCGACGGCGCAATTGCGAAGCTCGAGAGCGCGCATTACGAGCGGATTCTCATCGGGCCGCGATTGTCGATTGCCGGTGATCCCGTGCTCGACTATCTCGCCGAGCATCAGCCCGCGCAGATGGAGCATGTGGTGTTGATGCTGAATCCGGCCGCGGACGAAGACAGTACAGACAGTAC
>JALYOB010000537.1 GCA_030857085.1 Acidobacteriota bacterium
ACTCACGCTGTACTCGATGACCGCGGTCAGTTCGCACAGCGTGCGTAACGGCTTGGCCAACCAGCGCTGCCGCCCGTGGCGGCCCGCCGGAGGCGCCCCCGTCGTCTCTCTCCCGTCGGCCCCGGCGACCGCCGTCAAAATTTTTTCAGCGCGCAGCGTGAGGCGCGTCACATCGACCCTCTGACGCGGCATTGCGATTGCTGCTGGTCGCGGCTCAATGGCAACCCGCGAAGACCACCCGGCCCGGCGCAGCAGCGACTATGCGCCAGAAGGCGAGTCGCCCCTCAGAGTGCTGGCGGTCGATGACGACCGGATGTACCTCAAGCGGCTGCAGCTCGTCCTCATGCGAGCCGGCTTCGACGTCGTCACTGCGCCTGATGGGCCGACGGCGGTCGATCGCATCCGGCAGGATCGCGACATTGCCGTGCTTCTCATCGACCTCAGCATGCCGGGCATGGATGGGATTGAAACCGCAAGGCGGGCGCGGGAGGCCTGCCAGTTCCCGGGGCTCTACGCCATTCTCCTCACGGCCAGTGATGGGACCGAAGTCAAACTGCGTGCGCTCGACAGCGGGCTGGACGACTTTTTGACCAAAAGCTCCTCCGACTCCGAGATTCTGGCGAAACTGCGCAGCGCGCGGCGACGCATTGAAATGGAGCGGCGGCTGCATCTCGAGAACGAAGAACTGCAGACCCTCGCGCTGACGGATGAACTGACGCGGATCGCCAATCGCCGCGCCTTGTTCCGTGAGGCAGACGAGATCCTCGCGTCGGGCAAATCGTTGTCGGTGGTCCTGTTCGACCTCGACAAATTCAAACAGATCAACGACAGCTACGGCCATCTGATGGGCGACCGCATCCTCGCGGACGTGGCCGCGTGCCTCAAAGCGAACACGCGGGTCGGCGATGTCATCGCGCGTTATGGCGGCGACGAGTTCGTCCTCCTGTTGCCGGAGACATCCTCGCTTGCGGCGCGGCAGATCACCGATCGCATTCGCGAACACATCGCCCGGCTGCGCTGGGACATTGGCGGTCACATCGTGCGGATTGCAGTCGGCGTCGGCATCTCCACGGCCGGGACGGGAAGCAGCATCGGCACGTTGCTCGCCGAGTCCGACGCGAAACTGTACGACGCGAAAATGGCTCGCGACGTTCGCGGCGCGGAGCTGGGCATTCAGTTGTAGGACTACAGCGGCGCGAGACCCCGGCGAAGATCGTCGCGACGCCTCACCGCTTCCTGAGCCCACGGCGACTTTGCATCGAGCTTCAGATACTCGTCCCACGCGCGAATCGCTTCTGCATCGCGCCCGAGCTGCGTGAGCGCCACCGCCCGGTTCCATGCAACGGCGGCAGTTTTCTCCGTCCGCCACAAACCGTCGAGCAGTTCGAGCGCGCGTGCATGGTCGCGTGCATTGCTGCGGAACCTTCCGCGTGCGAGCAGCGCCGCCGCCAGGTCGTTCGCAATCGCCGGCCGCTCCTCGGCGGTCGCGTGCTGCAGGGCTCGTTCGAGAGGGGCAACCGCGTCGTCGACTTTGCCGACCAGCAGCGTGGCCGTGCCGAGCGCGTGGTCATCGTGGCCGGACTCGAGCCTCGCCAGTTCGCCCATCACCTTGTAGGCGCTGGAATCGAACACCTCGTCGGCGGGGCCGCGGTAGCTCGGCTTCGCCGGCTTGTACGGAAAATCGGCGGAAAGACGGCCGTGCAGCGGATACTCCTTCATCGGCTCCGTCGCTGCGACGAGGCGGGACATCTCATTGCCGCCGAACAGACGCTCGCGCAGCGGCGCAATCAGCAGCACGGCGAGAATCGCGGCGGCCGCGATCGATGCGACCGCCACCCACGGCTGCTTCCGCCGGAAATCCGGACGAACGACGTTGTCTTCCGCCGCCAGCTCCGCCTGAATCTCCTGTGCGTCGACCACGATGCTCCGGCACGCGCCGCACTCGGCGACGTGAGCGACCACCTCGCTCCGTGCCTCTCCTGTCAGACGCCCGTCGATGAACGCGGCAAGCATCTGGTCATCGATCGGACAGCTGTACATCGTCTCGGGAGCATTCATCGCAGCCTCCCTTCTCGCCCGCGCGCATTCTCGCTCCCTCTGGGATGAGAGGGACTCTGCGGCCCGATTTCCGTCGAAGAAAGAAATCGGATGTGAATTTCCTGATCGCCGCGCGCCAGCAGTGCCGCCACGTCGGTCTTGCTGACGCCCGCCCGTTCCAGCGCGCGCCGCAGCGCCACGAACAATTTGTCGAGCCGTTTATAGATCTTCTTCTGTTCGAGCTGGAGCGTGCGTGCAATGTCGGGCACTTTGAGCGAATCCCAGAACCGCAACTGCAGCAACAATCGATCCTCGGCATCGAATTCACTGAGGAGCGAATCGATCGCCGTCGCCGCCTGACGCGCCGCCCGTTCGCGATCGCGCGCCTCGATGCGATCGTCTGTGTCGTTCTCCGCCGCGACGGATTCCGGCAGGACTTCGTCCGAAACCGCGACGGGGCGAGGAGTGCGGGTGGGGAGGCGGACGTAAATGGATTCGAGTTCGGCCTCTGTGTACTGTGAGCCGGCGGGCGTCGTCAGGATGCGCACGGCCTCACTGAACGAATAGCCGTCGCGGGTCATGAGCCGTTCGAGCATGATTGCCTTGTCGCCGAGGCGCTTCGCTTCCGCGGATGGGCGCCATTTCCCCCACTGCTCGACGCGCCATTGGTGATAGAGCCGGAGAATGACCGTGGTGAGGTATGTGGAGAGAGAGCTGCGGTCTTCGAATTTCCTCAGAACTGCATAGTCGTCTTCAATGAGACGGACACAGACTTCCTGTGTGAATTCGTCCGCTTCATCCGCATTGACGTGGTACTTGCGCGCAACAGAACGAGCGATCCGCTCGATCGTCCGGAGATTCTGGAGGTACGTCTCTTCCGGTTTCATCCGCCGCCGCCACACTGCACACGATTTGGGAATCGGCAGTCTAGCAGCAAGACACGTAAAGGAGCGTACGGCGGCCCTTGCCGGACCGCCGTACCGTTGCTATTCGCGTCCTTTTTTTACGTCCGTGACGTCGTCGGTGCCATCGAGCCGCGAAACGCCGGGCTTGGTCTCATGCCCGCCGTGCGCATACTCGCGTCCCTGACGCTCATCGATCTTCGCGCCGACCCGCCGAGCCTCGTTCTGCTCGGTGGTGAGGCCGCGCGGACCTTCATACCGGTTGCCGGAGTACGGCGTCCCGTTCGGCGTGTGATAGACCGTATCGCCCTTCACCCGCGTCTTCCGATCGGGCGAGCCCGCCTTCTCGTCGGGACCATGATTGTCGTCTCTCATGTGTTGTCCTCCGAGGTGGGGTAGAGCAAAGGGTTCGCCAGTTATTGAGAGTTGGTGGGGCGCTGATCGGTTGCCGGTAGACCGTTGCCCGTTGCCAGTTGCCAGTTGCCAATTTCAGGCAGGGGCGACTTCTGAAAGACACCCGGCCAGCGGCGCTTTACCCGATCGATTACGCGTGAAGGTTCATCACTGGCAACTGGCAACTGGCAACTGGCAACTGCCTCGGCGTAATCCTGCATGTCCCGCACCGCCGCCATGTGCTCGATCCGCTCC
>JALYOB010000117.1:0-1908 GCA_030857085.1 Acidobacteriota bacterium
GAGAACCCGAGTCAAAGCGGCGACTTGCGTCGCCGCACTCCAAACGGGTAGCCGATCAACGCGAGCAACGTCAGCAACGACACGCACGCTCCGATTCGAAACGACGTTGGTGCGTAATGCACGCGCACATCGCTCACGCCCGGCGGGACGGCGAAGCCGGTGAAGATCGCGTTCACGCGGATCGGCTGCACGCTCACGCCGTTGCGTTCCACCTTCCAGCCGGGCCAGAGAGGGATGCTGCTCACGACCAGCGACCAGCGTGGCGCGTTCACGCGCAGGCGGTAGTCCGTGGGTGACGCGTCGAGAATTTCTGCACGCGCGAGCGGCGCGTCCTTCGGCCGCGGCGCGAAGAAATCCGTTCGCTGCGCTTCCGATTCGAGCTGGAGGCGATCGAGAAGAGCGGTGTTCGCCCAGTCCTCATGCTCGCGGATGAGGGCCACGAACGTATCGCGATTGAATTCGAGAATCACGTTGCGCACCGCGTAAAAGCGCGGCAGGACGTGACGGTTCTCGACGATCTTTCCATCGCGGCCGTCGTACACGATGGCGAAGCGATCTCCCTCCTGCGGCGCCGGGAAGATGTTTTCGAGGAGCATGTACTTCACGTTCAGAAAGTCGAAAACCGATTTCGTCGCGTCGGGCAGCGTCGCAAAGTATTCGGTCGTGTAATTGGCCGTATTGCCGAGAAATCCTGCATAGCGCGCGAATGCCATCGGGTCGTGCGCGCGTATGTCTTCGAATCCGAAAAGCGCGGCCGTATTCGGGAAGAGCTGCGCGTCCAATCCCGCGATGCGGAAGGGCTGATTGCGCGGCTGCTGTTGCGCGAGCTCCTGCAGTTTCGCCAGCAGTGGCGTGCGCGGATAGAGCGTGCGCTCATCGAGCGGCGTCGGCCGCATGCGTCCGAATGCAAACAGCTCCGCAGTGACGAGCGTGAGAAGCAGCAGCATCGACGTGCGTGTACGCGTGATGGCCGCCAGCGTTGCGGCGAGCAGAACGGCCATGCCGGGGAACATGCCGAGGATTGCGGTGTCGATCCGGTATTGAGGGCCGTGCACCATCGTCACGCGAATGAGGAGCAGCAGCGCCGCGGTCGCGGCAACGCCGGCGAGCAGCGGAACGCGTCGCGCGAGATCGATTGCGGCCGCGCTCTGCAGCGACGCGAGCAGTACGAACAGCAGACGCACGCGCGTGTGCGCAGCGATCGGCATCGTCCAGTGAAACACGTGGCTGACTACCGGCCAGTTGAACATCACGCCGATGAAGAAGAGCGTGAGGATCGCGTACAGCATCTCGCGCGAACGCCACGCGCGCCGCGAGACCACACTGCAGATGTTCGCGATCCATGCAGTGAAGGCGAGGATGCCCGCAAAGCCGCTCAAGCCCTCCGCTTCCGCCGGCCCCCACGGAATCTCGAACGGCACCTGCCCGAAGATGTGCGGCTGCAGCAGCAGAACGGCCGAAAGGCGGTCGCTGTACGCGAGTCCGCCCGCCTGCAATGGCGCGGCTTTGAGTTCCGCCATCCGCTTCGATTTCGGCGCGGTTTCGAGAAAGGTCGTCAGATACGGAGCGGCGAGCAATGCGCCAACGACGATCGCGCCGAGGACAACGATGGCGATCTGCTTCTTGTCGGGGGTGCGTTCGACGAACAGCGTCCAGAGCAGAAACACGCAGGTGAGCCAGCCGAGATGCGCCGCGGTTTCCGGATGTCCGCCGAACTGCATCGCCGCCCAGACGCACGCGCCGAATGCGAAACGGCCGAACGTCCGCCGCTCGACCAGCAATTCGAATGCGTACAACACCGCAGGCGCAAAGCACGCGGCAGTGGCGATCGGGAAATGCAGCCAGCTGATGAGAAATCCGCTGAAGCCGAACGACACCGCGGCGATCGCGCTCGCGAGATGCGAATAG
>JALYOB010000117.1:1918-9908 GCA_030857085.1 Acidobacteriota bacterium
CGCCGCCTGCAAAGCAAAAACGCCCCCGTCAAGGCAATCAGGATCTTGAACGCCCCCTCGGCTGTGATTGCGCGGCCGAGCGTCAGCGGCAGCGCAAGAAACCGCACCAGGCTGAACGCCGACGATTGCCCGTTGCCGAGGAGCGGGTAACCGCTGCCGGCTGCAGCGTTCCAGAGCGGCAACTGGAAGGACTTCCAGCTCTCGCGCACCTGATGCGCCCACGGCACGATCTGCAGCGGCAGATCATTGAGCTCGGACGTGAACTGATGGTGATAGCGCGTCGTGTCGCGCCACGGCGGCAGCGTCGAGAGCACGTCCGACTGAAAGTTGATGAAGGGACCGGTGAGCGGCAGCCAGAAAAACAGCAGCACGAGCGCGTAGAAAAAGAGCGCGATGCGGCGCGGCAGCGGCACGCCGGCCCGCCGCGCGAGAAACACCGCGGCGGCGTAAATCACGCCGACGTAAAGCCACGTGAAGTTCATCGCGCGTGCGGCTGCTGTCGCGTCCAGAAACCATACGCAGCGAGCGCGGCGAGCGTCGCCAGCGAGACGATCGCGCCGAAGCGGAACGTCCAGGGGTCGTACCAGACGCGCACGTCGACTTCACCGGCCGGAACGGCGAACCCGAGGAATGCGCCGTTGACGCGAATCGGCTCGATGGCGGCGCCGTTGCGTTGCACCTTCCACCCCGGCCACCACGGCACGCTGCTGTTGATGAGCGTGTAGCGCGGCGCTTTCACGTGCAGACGATACTCGTTCGGCGATGCGGAGACGATCTCCGTCGTCGCCATCGGCGCGTCCTTCGGCCGCGGCGAGAAAAAGTCGCCGCGCTGCTGTTCGGTCTCCAGCTCCAGCCGGTCGATGTACGCGGTTTCCTTCCAGAGGTCTTCCTTTTGGATTCCCTCGTTGAAGACGTCGTCGCGGAACTCGAGGATCACGTTGCGCACCGCGAAAAAGCGCGGCAGCACGTCCATGTTCTCGAAGATCCGTCCATCTTCGCCGTCGTACACGAGCCTGAATCGCGGCGGCAGCTCGCCCCCTCGTGTGACCAGCACGTAACGCACGTTGAGATAGTCGACCACCCGCTTTTCCCACTCGTTCCACTCCGCGAAATAGTTTTCCGCGTCGTAGTTGATGGTGAGGCGGAGGAAGTCGATGTAGCGCGTGTTCGCCATCGGATCGTGCGCGCGAATGTCTTCGTAGCCATACACGGCCGATGCGTTGGGGAAGAACATCGGGCCGTTGCCAACGATGCGAAATGGCTCGTTTTTCGGCACTTTTGCGCTGATTTCGTCCAGCGCCTTCAGCATCGGCGGCCGCGGATACATCCACTCCATCGAGACGGTCGGATTCCAGTCGTGCGTCTGGCTGAAGAGCTCCGCGGTGATGCCGGTGAGGACGAAGAGGAGCGCGACGTGCGCGCGTTTGATCGACGCGGCGATCGCGGCGATGACGAGCATTGCGAGCTGCGGATAGAGCGACGTCAACGCAGTCGTGCGCTGTTCGAGATCCGCGAAGTTCGTGCTGGCAAAGACGATCAGCAGCAACGCGGCCGTGCAGCCGAGCCCGATGAAAACTGCGCGCCGGTCGCGCTTCACGAGATCGATCAGAGCCGCGGTCTGAATCGAGAGAAGAAGACAGAGAAAGAGACGAAGGCGCGCGTTCGCGGCGAGTCGAAAGACGACGTGAAAGAGCTCGCGCACGCCGGGCCAGGAGAGGATGACGCCGAGCACGATCAAGGTAGCGATGACGAAAAACATCTCGCGCGAACGCCACTTCCGCCGCGCGACGACATGCGCGGCGAGCGCGAACCACGCCACGATTCCGAGCGTCCCCGCGAATCCGGTGATCGACTCCGCGTGCGCCGGTCCCCACGTCGGTTTCGGCGATGCTCCATAAAACTGCGGCTGCACCAGCAGCTTCGCCGACGCCCAATCCGAAAACGGCACCTCGGCCGTCAGCGGATTGCGCGCGAGCTCTTCGTACCGCTTCGATTTCTTGACCGCCTCGAAGAAGGGAACGAGAAGAGGGGACGCGATGAGCGCGGCGATGATGAGGGAGGAGGCGAGTGTGGCGATGAAATGGAGCGTTGGAGAGTTGCCAGTTGCCAGTTGCCTGTTACCGCGCAGTTCGTCATCAGCCGCAACTGTCGCGGTCACTGGCAACTGGGAACCGGCAACGCTTCGTTCCACGAACATGATCCACGCGACATACAGCGCGGCCAGAAAAAACGTATGCGAGGCGGTCTCCGGATGTCCGCCGAAAAGCATCGCCGCCCACACCAGCGCGCCCGCGACAAAGCGCGGGTACGTGCGTCGTTCGGCGAGCAGGTCGATGATGTAGAAGACTGCGGGGACGAAGCAGGCGGTGGTGACGATGGGGAAGTGCAGCCAGACCAGGATGAAGGTCGAGAAGCCGAAGGCGACGCTGCCGGCGCAGCTCGCGAGCTCCGAGTAGCCGCGCCGCCGGCACCAGAGAAACATGAACGTCAGCGCGAGGAGGATCTTCATCGCCGCCTCGAACGTCATCGCGTGCGCGAGCGACAGAGGCAATCCGAGGAGGCGCAGCGGCGAGAGCGCGGAACTTTGTGCGCTTGCGAGGAGCGGATAGCCGCATGCCGAGGCGTTGTTCCAGAGCGGCGGGGTGAGCGCGCGCCAGGACTCGCGCACCTGATGCGCCCACGGCACGATCTGCAGCGGAATGTCGTTGGTCTGATTGTTGAGCGCGACGCGGTCGGCGGTCGTGTACGCCCACGGCGGCAGCGTGCGCAGGAAGTCGACCGGGAGGTTCACGTAGTCCTGCGTGAGCGGCAGGTACATGAAGACGAATACGAGCGCGTAGAAAAACACCGCCACCCGTTTCGGGATGTCGATGTGCGCGCGGCGCGCGAGCGCGATTGCGCCGGCGTACACCGCGCCTGCGTAAAACCACGTCGGGTTGAACACGGCGGCGGATGATACCGTGACGCTCCGGGCGGACTTCGGCGATGAACGGGACGTGGCTTTTCGTCGGCGTGCTGTACGCGGCGGGCGTGGCTCTCGCGCGGCGCGCGCACGTCCGATTGCCGCGACGCATCGCTCTTCTCTTTTTTCTGCTCGTTCTTCTCTTCCTGTGGCGTCCGCTCACGGGCGATGACGTGCTCGTGTCGGCGGATGTGATCAGGCTCGTGCCGCCGTGGTCGGAGCTGCGCGCGCCGAAGCGTCCGCCGGTCACGAAGTACGACGTCTCGAATCTCAATCTGCACGACGTGCCGATGCAGATCGTGCCGTGGATGCATCAGGTGCGCGAGGCGTGGCGCGCGTTCGAAGTGCCGCTGTGGAATCCGGCCGCGGGTGGGGGGATGCCGCTGCTCGCGAACGGACAAAGCACGCCGTTGTCGCCATTGCGTCTGCTCACGCTGCCGCTCTCGCTCACGCACGCGGTCGCGGCCGAATGCGCAATGAGGTTGCTGCTCGCGCTCGTGCTGACGTTTCTCTTCTGCCGCTCCCGCTATTCGATGTTCGCGAGCGTGGTCGCGGCAGTCGTGTATGCGTTCTCGACGTGGGTGACGGTATGGCTGCAGTTCCCGATCGCCACCGCTGCGGCCTTCCTTCCGGGCGTCCTGCTGGCCATCGAGCGTCTGATCGAAGACGCGACGCGACGCCGCTTTATTGGCGCGGCGCTGCTGTTCGCGGTTGCGGTCTTGAGCGGCCATCCGGAGACCATTTTTCACGTGAGCCTGATTGCGGCCGCATACGGGATCTGGATCGCGATCGTCGAGCGCGGCGCGCCTCGACGATTGCTGCCGGTGATCGGCGCATCGCTCGTGGCGATGCTGCTCGCCTCGCCGTTTCTCGTGCCGTTTGCCGAGGCGGTGCTGCGTTCGCAACGGCTCGCGGAGCTGCACGCGCCGCGCGAGTCGATCGTGCCGCCGTTCTCCGATTTCGCGTCGGCGATTCTGCTGTTGCAGCCGCGTTTCTTCGGACAGTTGCCGATCGAGCGGCCGTGGGGTCCGACCACGCTTGAATCGATCTGCGGCTTTGCGGGCGTGCTCGCGATCGCGTCTGCGATCGCACTGGCGATCTTCATCGTGCGCACGCGCCGTTTTCGCGAACGCGAAACGCTCTACCTCCTTGCGATCCTCTTCTCGCTCGCCGTCATCCTCGGCTGGCCTCTCATCACGCCGCTCTTTCACGCGATCGCGGGGCTCGCGCCGCCGATGCGATTGCGGATGGCGCTCTGCTGGTTCGGCGCGCTCTCTGTGGCCGCGACGATCGATGCGACGCGGCGCGAGAACACGCGCGTGCCGCTGCTGACCGGCACCCTGTGTGTTGCGCTGACGATGCTCTGGCTGCTGATGCGCGTCGAGTTTCCGTCACCCTCGCATCGCGTGACGGCGGTGCTGTCGCTGTTGCCGAGCATCGCGGTGCTGCTCGCGCTGACGTTGCCGCGCATCCGCTTTCACGCGGCGGCGCTGCTGACGCTGGTCGAGTTGTGGCTGGCAATCGCGTACTGGAACTCGGCGCTGCCGCAACGCGAGCTCTATCCGCGTACGCCGCTCATCGCCACGCTGCAGCAGATGCAACGCGCTGACAACCAACCATTCCGCATTCTCGGCACCGGCGGCATGCTCTATCCGAACGTCGGCGCGATGTACGGCTTCGAAGATGTGCGCGTGCACGACCCGATGGCGTACGCGCCGTATGTCGACTTTCTCGCGAAGACGGTGGACTGGAACGCCGCCGACTATTACGCAAAGTGGAACGACACCGCGACGCCGCTGCTCGACTTTCTCAACGTCAAGTACGTCGCCACGACCAGTGAGATCAGCGATCCCCGGTACGAGCAGCGCTACTCCGGACGCGACGGGCGCATCTACGTCAATCGCACCGTGCTGCCGCGCTTTTACGCCACGCGGAATGTGCTGATCGGCGGCGACCTCCGTCAGCACAGCGACTATCGCTACACCGCCATCGTCGAGAAACTGCCCCGCCGTTTCGCCGCCGAGTTGACCGCGCCGTGGACGACGGAAGACGCGAGGGTGGACATCGTCCGCGCGTCTGCGAGCGCGTTCACGCTGCGCATTCACGCGCCGCGCACGACGCTGGTCGTGAGCAGCATTCCGAACTACCCCGGCTGGCGCGTTCCCTTCCCGAAGCTCGCAGTGAACGGTCCATTTCTCGGATTCGTCGTGCCGCGCGGCGACCACACCATACGGCTCGCGTACCGGCCGCTCTCCTTCTATGTCACGAGCGCGATCGCGCTTCTAACGCTCGCCACATTGCTTGTGCTTTTGCGAACGCCTCGCGCGGATCGCCGTGCGTGAGCTCGCGCACGAGCTCCACGACGCGCTGTGCGTGCGCGTCGATGTTGTCGCGATTCGCATCGAGCACCGGCGCCCACACACTCGCATCGCTCGCCGCCAGACGCAGAAACGTGCGCAGTCCGCTGCCCGCGAATCGCAACGCATCCTCGCTCAGCGACGCCGCGAGCGCGGTCGAGAGCACCTGCGGCAAGTGGCTGGTCAGCGCCACTCCCGCGTCGTGTTCATCCGCAGTAACCCGCTCGCGCACGGCGCCGCAATCGCGAATCATTGCGTCGACACGCGCATCATCGCCGTCGACGAACCACGTCTTTCCTTCGAACAGATCGGCGCGTGCGGCGGCGAGCCCGCGCTCATGCGAACCGGCCATCGGATGTCCGGCCACGAACGCGCCCCGCGCCGCCTCGCGCAACGGACGCATCACGCTGCACGCGCTCGTCACGATGCCGTCGACCTCGATCGTGCGCGCCTGCTCGATCGCCACATCGACGGCCGTCGCGAGCAGCACGAGCTCGCAGTCGCGAATCGCGTCGACGCGCTCATCCGCCGCACCCGCGGCGCGTGCATCGTCGAGAGCAACGTGAGGATCGAAGTAGAGCACGCGCCACCCGCGCCGGCGCAGGGCCATCCCGGCGGAACCGCCGATGAGGCCGAGGCCGGCGACGAGGATGGTCTGCGCGCTCACCGCGTCATGAGGATGTACGTGCGGTCGACGACCTGCGAAGTGAGAACGTCAAAGTAGGGACGCTGGATCGTGACGCGCGGACGGTTCGGGCGCGGCGCGATCTCCGCCGCCTTGTATGCGCCGACCGCCTTGCTGACGTCGGTGCCGATGTTCAGCTTCTGGATGATCGGCTCGATCACTTTGATGTCGGCGGCGAGATCGCCCGAGCGATAGAACGCCGGCGGCTTGGTGCCGCTGTCGTTGTTCGCCCCTTCGGCCGCGACTTCTCTGTAGCCGTACTGTTTCGCGTAGTACTCCGCCACATCCTGCACCGAAGCCTCGGTGTCATAGATCGCGGTCGGCGGCGGTACTTTGCTCGGGTCGATCACCTTGTGCGCGTCTTTGGTGCGCTCGGTCAGCTGGCCGAGGTAACGCGAGCCGGGATAGATGACGAAGCTGAATGCATCGGGCTCGGCGAGTTCCTCTTCTCCTCCTTTGCACGCGACGAACATCGCAGTGAGGAGAAGGAGTGCGGCGAGCAGGACTTGTGTGCGTTTCGACAACGGAGTTCCTCCAGGGAGTTTCGAATTCGAGCGCGGATTATACGGAGCGGCCGTTGCCGCCGTCGGCGTTGAGGCCGAGGTAGTCGCCGACACTGCGTCCGACGACCTGCTCGAAGCGCTGCGAGTACGACTTCACCGTGCCGGCGGGCTCGTCGAGAAAGATGCGTTCGACGCGGAACAGCGGCACGAACATCGTCACCATCTCGATCTCCGCTTCCTCGCCGCGCGCGATCTGATGAATCCAGTCGTCGAACGAGTCGAGATTCATCGCCCGCATGGTGATGCCGGCGGGGGAGAGCGCACGCAGCACGCCGAAGAATTTCTCCTTCGGATTGACGAGATTCAGGATCACGAGGGCGTCGCGCGCGAAGCCTTCAATCATGCTTTTCGCTCAATTCAATCAGCACGCCGTTGCCCGCGGACGGATGCAGAAATGCCACACGGCAACCGTGCGCGCCCGGCACCGGCGCTTCGTTGATGAGGCGATAGCCCTGGGCCTTGAGGCGCTCGAGATGTTCTTCGATGTTGTCGACGCGAAGGCAGATGTGATGGATGCCTTCGCCGCGCTTCTCGATGAACTTCGCGATCGGCGAATCGGGCGAGGTTGGTTCGAGCAGTTCGAGATTCGCGTCGCCCACCGAGAGAAAGGCGGTATTGACGCGTTGCGTCTCGACCGTTTCGACGTGCTCGACTTCGAGACCGAGGGCTTTGTAGATGTTCAGGGCATCGAGCGATTTGACGGCGATGCCGATGTGATCGAGTCGTGGTTTGTTCATCACACTCCGTGCACGTCTGCGCCCCAGATGTGCTTGTGCAGTTGGGTTTGAAAGCGCGCGGGAACGCGGTCGGCGAGCATCCACTCGGCGAGCGCTTTCATCTCCATTTTGCCCCACACGGGCGAGAAGAGAAGGGTCCAGCGATCGAGCTTCCGCTGCGCGATCAGCTCGCGCGCCCATTCGTAATCGGCGCGATCGGCGATGACGAACTTGATCTCGTCGTGCGCGCGCAGGTGATCGAGGTTCTCCCAGCGATTCTTTTCCACTTCGCCCGAGCCGGGGCATTTGACGTCGAGGATGAGCTTTGCGCGATCGTCGACGGGCGTGATGTCGATCGAGCCGGAGGTTTCGATCAGCACTTCGTGTCCGTCGTTGCAGAGCCGTTCGATGAGCGGAAAGACTTCCTTCTGCGCGAGCGGCTCGCCGCCCGTGATCTCGACGAGATTGCAGCCGTAACTTTTGACGCGCGCGATGACGTCATCGAGCGACATCCGCTCGCCGCCGGTGAAGGTGTATTCAGAGTCGCACCACGTGCAGCGCAGATTGCAGCCGGTGAGCCGCACGAACACGCACGGCCGTCCTGCGTGCGTGGACTCGCCCTGGATGGAGAAGAAGATTTCGGTGATGCGCATGGTGTTTTACGGAGTTCCTCGGAGTTCCTCGGGTTCCTCGGAGTTCCTCGGCTG
>JALYOB010000538.1 GCA_030857085.1 Acidobacteriota bacterium
GCCAGGGCCGCATCGCCCAGGCGGAAATGCCCTGGCAACTCGCCACTCGCCACTCGCAACAACGATCGAGGACACCCATGGCACACACAGAAACCGACAACAGCACCGCCGTCATTGACGCCGAAGCGCCTGCAGCCGAGGCGCCTGCGAAACCGAAGCGCGCACCGCGCAAGAAAGCTGCGGCCAAAGAGGTCGAGGATACGCAGCCGGAAGTGACGACGGCGGATGCGACCGACGCGGGAGCGGCGGCAGCGCCGGCCCCGGAAGTCGCTGTGGCCGAGGCGGCGCCGGTTGCGACTGAGGCCGCGCCGGCGGAAGCAGCGCCCGCGACAGAAGCGACGGCCGCGTCGCAGCAGAACGGCAACGGCAAAGCGAAGCCGCAGCAGCAACAGCAACAACAGGCCGCTGCGGAAACGCTCGACATCCGGATGCTCAAGGAAATGAAGCTCCCGGATCTCTCCAAGCTCGCCAAAGACCTCGGCGTCGAAAACGCCTCCGGCATGCGCAAGCAGGACCTGATCTTCGGCATCCTGCAGGTACAGACCGAAAAATCAGGTCTCATCTTTTCCGAGGGCGTTCTGGAATGCCTTCCGGATGGGTTCGGATTCCTGCGCGCGCCTGAATACAACTATCTGCCGGGTCCGGACGATATTTACGTGTCGCCCTCGCAGATCCGCCGTTTCGACCTCCATACCGGCGACACCGTTTCCGGTCAGGTGCGCCCGCCGAAAGAAGGGGAGCGCTATTTCGCCCTCATCAAAGTCGAGGCGGTGAATTTCGAGCACCCCGACGTCGCGCGCGACAAAACCCTTTTCGACAATCTCACCCCGCTCTATCCGCAGGGGCGCATTCGCCTGGAGACGCCGACACACATGTCGTCGCGCGTGCTCGATCTCATTGCGCCTGTCGGCAAAGGACAGCGCGGTCTCATTGTGGCCCCGCCGCGTACCGGCAAGACGATGCTGCTGCAGTCGATCGCCAATTCGATCACTGCCAATCATCCCGAAGTGACGCTGATCGTGCTGCTCATCGACGAGCGCCCGGAAGAAGTCACGGACATGCAGCGCAGCGTCAAAGGCGAAGTCATTTCGTCGACGTTCGACGAGCCTGCGTCGCGCCACGTGCAGGTCGCCGAAATGGTCATTGAGAAAGCAAAACGCCTCGTCGAGCACAAGCGCGACGTCGTGATTCTGCTCGACTCCATTACCCGTCTCGCTCGCGCCTACAACACCGTCGTGCCGCCGTCGGGCAAGGTTCTGTCGGGCGGCGTCGACTCCAATGCATTGCAGCGCCCGAAGCGTTTCTTCGGTTCGGCGCGTAATGTCGAAGAAGGCGGCTCGCTGACCATCATCGCCACCGCGCTCATCGACACCGGCTCGCGCATGGACGACGTCATCTTCGAAGAGTTCAAGGGCACCGGTAACATGGAAGTGCACCTCGACCGCAAGCTCTCCGACAAGCGCGTCTTCCCCGCAATCGACATCAATCGCTCCGGCACGCGCAAAGAAGAACTCCTCCTCGAGCGCAACGAACTCAATCGCATCTGGGTTCTCCGCAAAGTCTTCTCCCCGCTGTCCACTGTCGAGTCGATGGAACTGCTGGTCGAGAAACTCGATAAGACGAGATCGAATAGCGAATTTTTGAACGCGATGTCGTCGATGTAGCAGCGCGTTCCGCGCCAGTTGCCTGTTCCCCGTTGCCTGTTGCCGGAGCATCATCGCCCCGGCGACAGGCATGCCGGAGCGGAGCGGCAACAGGCAACCGGGAACAGGTCAACGCCGCCAGGCAACAGACACCTTCAATGAAAATCATCAAAGGCCTCCTCCTCCTCCTCACCCTTCCCGCATTCGCCGACGACGGCCTCTGGATGCCGCAGCAGATTCCGGCGGTCGGCGACGAGCTGAAAAAGCTCGGATTACAGCTCGATCCGAATCAGTTCGCCGATCTCACCGGGTTTCCGATGGGAGCGATCGTGTCGACCGGCGGCTGCAGTGCGTCGTTCGTCTCGCCGGATGGTCTGGTGGCGACGAATCACCATTGTGTGTTCGGCGCATTGCAGTTCAGTGCGACGCCGCAGAACGACATCATTCGCAATGGTTTTCTCGCGCGCACGCGCGGCGAGGAAATTCAGGCTGCGCCCGATGCGCGCATTTACGTCACTACTGCCATTGACGACGTGACCAAGCGCGTGCTCGCGGCATTTCCCGCCGGCACGTCCGACGCCGATCGCGCGCGCCTCATTACGCGCCGCCGCCGCGAAATCGTCGCGGAATGCGAGAAGCCGGGCGGGCTCAATTGTCAGGTCGCGTCGTTCTTTGAAGGCGCGCAATACCTCCGCATTACGCGGATGGAAATCCGCGACGTCCGGCTGGTCTATGCCCCTGCATTGGGCGTGGGCAATTTCGGCGACGAGACCGACAACTGGATGTGGCCGCGCCACACAGGCGATTTCGGCTTCTATCGCGCGTATGTCGGCAAGGACGGCAAGCCGGCCGATCATTCGAAGAATAACGTTCCGTACCGGCCGAAGCACTATCTGAAAATCTCCACGCGCGATCTCGACCCCAATGACCTGGTGATGATCGCCGGATTTCCCGGTACGACCCACCGCCATATGACCGCATCCGAAGTCGCCAATGCAGAGGCGGTCGAATTGCCGGTGGCGGTGCGTTATCGCGCCATGCTCACGAAACTCCTGCAGGAGCGCGGCGCCAATGACCGCGCCATTGCGCTCAAAAACGCCAGTCGCATTGCCGGTCTGGAGAATTACCTGAAAAAGTACACCGGCACACAGGAAGCGTTCAAACGCGGCAGCGTCCTCGCGCAGAAACAGTCCGAGGAGCGTCATCTGCGCTCTGCATTACAGGGCGATGTTGCAAAGTCGTATGACGCCGCCAATGCGGAATTGCAGCAGATCCTGGCCGCGCAGAACGCAACCCAGGAGCGGGACACGCTCCTCACCTGGCTCTACACCGCGTCGCCGATGTTGACGCAGGCGAACAATCTCTATCGCCTCAGCGTCGAGAAAACGAAGAGCGATTTCGACCGCGCGGAAGACTTCACGGAGCGCAATCGGAAGAAGCTGGAACAGACCATCGCGCGCAACCGCCGCTCCATTGAGCCGGGCAGCGATCGCGCCGGTCTGCGCATGTTCCTCCTCGAAGCCACGAAGCTTCCTGCGAATCAGCGCATTACGTCCATCGACACCGCGCTCGCCGCCACCGGCGCCGCCACCGGCGCCGCCACTCCGGAAGCACAGGTCGACGCGCTGCTCGACCGCATTTACGCCTCGACGCAGATCGGCAATGAAGACGCTGAAAAGCAGATGTTCCATGCGACCACCGCGCAGCTCACGGCCCGCAACGATTCGATGATCGCCTTCGCTGCCTCGCTGCGTCCGTTCGCCGAACAGCGCGATGCCGAAAAGGCCGCGCGCGAAGGAGCGATGTCGCGCATCCGTCCGGCCATGCTCGAAGGCCTGCGCGTCGCGCGCGCGGGACGTCTGTACCCCGATGCGAACTCCACCCTGCGTGTCGGCTTCGGTCAGGTCAAAGGCTACACGCCGCGCAACGG
>JALYOB010000118.1 GCA_030857085.1 Acidobacteriota bacterium
AAATGCACCTGCTTACACGCGGCGTGCGTATTCACCCGCATGCGACGTGCATTCGCCACCCTCTTCCTCCTCCTCGCCCTGACCGCGCGCGGCGAGGAGGGGTGGCAGCCATTCGTCCTCCGCTCCTATGACGGACGCGAGTCGCGCGCCGAGTCACGCATGGTGGCGGTGCGCGAAAATCGGCACGAGGCAACGTCGCGATTCATCCGCATCGGCGTCGTTCGCCTGCCTGCGACGCGCACGATCGCAGGTGCTTCACCGATCGTGTTTCTCTCCGGCGGACCAGGCATTCCCGCCACTGTCCTCGCGCGCGTGCCCGTCTATTACGACCTGTTCGAGCGCCTCCGCGCAATTGGCGACGTGTTGCTCATCGATCAGCGGGGGAGCGGCATGTCCGTCCCCAATCTCACCTGTCCGCGCGCGGAGATCCCCTCCGATGCACTCGCGTCGGATGAGCGCATGCGGCAGATGCTCATCGCGCGCGTTGGACAATGCGCGGAATTCTGGCGCAGCGGCGGGCTCGATCTGCGCGGCTACAGTACGGGCGAGATCGCGGAAGACGTCGACGTGATCCGCCGCGTCGCCGGCGCGCGCAAGGTGAACCTGCTCGCGTTCAGCTACGGCTCCGAGGTGGCGTTCGAGATTCTGCGACGGCGGCTTGAGTCCGTGCAGCGGGTTGTGTTTGCGAGTACACGCGCGCCGGACACGCTGTTGAAATCGCCGCTCGCGTGGGATCAGCAGCTCGAGAAAATCGGCGCACTCGCGAACGTTCCCTTGCGAGAGAACGTCGCCAGCGCTGTGGGGCGGCTGGACGCGAATCCGATCACCACAACCGGCGAGCGGCCATTGGTATTGAGCGGGATCGCTCTGTTGACGCTGTTGCGCGCCGATCTGCCCGAGGGGCGGTCCATTGGGAAAATACCCGGGCTGGTCGAGGCGGTGAAGAATGGCGACGCCTCCGTTCTCGCGCAACGCGCGCGGCAAACGCTCGACTCGATCGCGGGCTCGTTCAATCTCATGACGCTGGCGGTCGATTGCTCGAGCGGCTGGTCGGAGGAACGTTTGTCACGCACGCGGCGCGAGGCGGCGGGCGCGGTCATGCGCAACGTCAATCTGCAGTGGGATCCGGAGGTTTGTGCGGCGCTCGGCGGTTCGGGCGTGCCGCCGTCGATTCCGGACATTCGCGTGCCCGCACTGTTCATCACAGGAACGCTCGACCCGAATGCGCCGATCGAGCAGACCGACGCGATTCGGCGGCACTTTACGAAGAGCGTGCACATCGTGGTCGTGCATGGCGCGCACGAGACGTTGCCGGCTGCAGACGTACAGAAGCGAATTGTGAGCTTCTTCGGCGGCGAACCTGTGACCGACGCGCCGATCGTGTTGCCTTCTCCGTTCGAGCACTGATGGAGCGGCCGGCGCAAAACGGTAGGATTGCGTCATGTACATCCGAGCTTCGCACCGGCCGAAAGAGGACGCGCACGTGGTCGAGATCGTGCGGCGGCATATGTTCGCCACAATGATCACCGCCTCCGCGGACGGCATGATCGCCTCGCATCTGCCGTTCGTGTTCGAGCCCGAGAAGGGAGAACACGGAACGCTGTTCGCGCACATGGCCCGCGCCAATGCGCAGGGGGCGGTGATCGGCAGCGAGGCCGAGGCGCTGGTGATTTTCTCGGGGCCGCACGCGTACATTTCGCCTTCGTGGTATGCCGATCGTGCGACCGCGCCGACGTGGGACTACATCGCCGTTCATTGCTATGGACCCACGCGGCGGCACTCGGAAGTCGAAGCGCGCGAAAACATCGCCCGGCTCATCGACGCCGTCGAGGCGCCGATGACGAAAAAATGGTCGATGAACGAGCTTGCCGAACAGGAAGTGCGTGCGATGCTCGGAAACATCGTTTCATTCGAGATTCCCGTCGGGCGCATCGAGGCAAAGTTCAAGCTCAATCAGGGGGAGAAACCCAATCGCACACGCGCCGCCATTGAAGAGCTGGAGCGCAATGGGGCGGAGGAACTCGCTCGCTACATGCGGGCGTACAACGGCTTGTGAGTGGGCGAATCGCACAGCCCCGCGCTGACCGCTAAACGCGCGACGAACGTGCGAAGAATTCGGCCGCGGAAACGCACGCGATCCGCATACGTGACGTCCCGAATCGCACGCTCGCGCCCGCCTAGACGCTTCTTTGCGGCTCGCCGTAACAGTGCACATGCGGCAGGGCAGCGAGACGCGGAGATTGACTTCCGTCACTTCGTATTGCTACCCTGCCGCACCGATTCGCTTCGGCCCAATAACCTACAACTGAAAAACAGGAGCTTTTGTGTCTGTCCGGACTCCCTTCACGAGGGCGCGCGGGTGGGCTGCGGGTATCCTCGCCGCAGCAGGTGTCTTCTCCTCGATTGCTGTTTCCGCCTCCGCCGCGGAGCGGCCGCTTTTCCCTGCGCCGCTGCACATCACGCGCGAGCTCACGGATCCTGTTTCTCAGACCAGGACGGTCGTCGACGAGTACTGCCATGGCAGCCGCGTCGTCGCCGTCAGTGGCCACAACACGTCCATTGCCGATTTCGAAAAAGGGGAAGTCACCTCGATCGATTTCGAAGCGGGGACATACAGCGTCACGAAATTCGAAGCCATTGCAAAACTGCACGCGCGCACTGCGACCGTCTCGGCCAATGCAACGGCCGCGCGTCCTGCTGACTGGAAAGTGAATCGCCGCGGCGCAATGAGCGTCGCCTCGCGCAATGGCGAAGGCGTCGATCTCGAGCGCGCCGATCCTGCACAACGCCAGCAGATTCATCTCACGATCGACACGCAACTGACGCTCAGCCGTCCCGCCGTCGAAGCGCTCCTCGGCACCGGCTATCCGAATCGCCGCGACGACACGGCCGACGCGATCATGTCCGCATTACGCGCCGATCGCCGCACTGCTGCAGTGACCACCAATGCGGCCACTGCACAACAGGACGGCGAATATCGTCTGCCGCTCGAATACGTCTCCCGCTTCGACGTCGGCGGCGAGACGATCGAGGTCCGCAATACCGTCATGCGCGTGGGCAATGAGCTCGCGCCGCCGGAAGTGCTGGCGATCCCGCCGGGCGCGAAACTCGTCGACTCATCCGTCGTGGCCGCGCAACGCGAGCTCGACGAGCTCGACGGAAAACCCACCTCCCGAAATCCGTAACCCGCAAAGAGAAAGCCCCCGTCTCCCAGGAGCTCTCGTATGAACGTACGCCGGACGCTGTTTGCCCTCATTGTCTCTGCCGCGGCAGCGTTGCCGGCATTGGCCAACATCACCAGTGCGAGTCTGCAAATTCAGGGCGCGGAACTCGACGTCGTCGACACGCCGATCGTCGTCGGAATCGACATGCCGTCGACCGTACAGACGAAATTCGGCGGAAAAATGAACGCAGAGGCCGTAGCGCTCGACGGCGTCGTCGCAGTAGGCGACCTGACCGGACCGGGACTCGAGACTCCGATTCAGCTCACGACCGCACCCGGCTACAAATTCCAGATTCCCGGTCTGTCGCAGAAGGGCGATTATCTTCTGCAGAACGTCCGCCTGATGAAGGGGACGGAGTTTCTGCAATACGCGACGCACGGCGTCGTGAAGATTCGAGTCGACGACCTCCTGCAGACCGAAATCACGGTCAAACAATTGTCGCCCGACGAATTGCGCAAACGCGGCATTGTGATCGACGCGCGCAATTTCGACGTTTACGAATTCAGCTTCACGTTCATCATCGACGGCCAGCCGGTCCAGATCCCGTTCCCGGTGATCGTCGACCGCCGCACGCATGAAGTGCAGCCGGTTCCGGGCGAGTCGCCGTATGTGATCCCGAATTCGAAGCTGGTCGAGCCGCCGCGCTGGTCGCCGCCGCAGGTCATTCCGCTCGACTTCGGCGAAGAGGACGGCTTGCCCGAGGTGCCGGCGGAAGAGCATGAGAAAGCGGAGGTAGCCCCTCGTCCGAGCATCCCTGCCGCCATTGTGGTTCCGAACGGCCTGGCGGTATTGCACCAGTTCTTTGCCGTCTCGATGATGGTCACCAACGGTGCGCCGAAAGACAGCACCGCCCGCGTGGAAAACATTCGCGCGACGATCAAAATCCCGACCGCGCTGCGCACTGTGAAAACGGCGCCCGAGGTGGCGTTTGGACAGCCGGTGCCCATTGTGGAGCCGACGACCAAAGCGACGTTCCTCGTCGCACAGGCGCGAGGCGAAGCGGAGTGGACGCTGGAAGGTCTCACGCCCGGCACGCATCGCATCGACTTCGATCTGCGGGCGACGCTCAAGCAGGACGGGCAGGAAGACATTCCGCTGCGCGCAACGCCGAGCGCCGCAATCGTCGTGCACGACCCCCGCTTCAACGTCACCTTCTCGCATCCGGAAGTGGTGCGCAAAGGGAACGAATATTCGACGTACGCCTTCATCACGAATATGAGCGCGACCGATCAGTCGATCGAGCTCGCGAATTTCGTGGAGGGGTGCGACATCAATCCGGGCGCGAACGTCTGCCGCCTCAATCGCGACAAGACGGACCTCATGACCATCCCGGCCGGCGACATGCGCATGATCGAATATCGCCTGCGCTCCAATGTCACCGGCCAGGTCTTCGCCACAGCAGGTTCGGTCAGTGACACGAGCACGGTGCAGGCGACGATCAAACTGCACATGGGCGTCAGTGAGAGCGGCATTCCGCTTTCGCCCGCCACGCTGCTGATGCCGTGGTACGCGCAGTACGTCAATCCGGAAGTCGTTTCCGCCAATCTCCAGCTTCTCGGCCTCGGCTACAGTCTCGCTACTGCGCCGCTCAATCAGATGACGGCGAAGTTCCCGCGCGTCATCAAGACGGACGTGTTCACCCGTGCGGTCGACATTGCGCGCGCGGGCCAGCGCATTTTCATCACCAACGACGCCCCCGCAGCCAAGCGCGACACGATCGCGCAGCTCGCGCTCGACCTCCTCGGCAACGGCGGATTCGAGCTGCGTCAATGGGATGAATTGCGCCGCACCGAAAAGAGCGGCCGCAGTGCGGGCGCGTCGGTGATGCGCGAGCTCGAGGCCACCGGCCTCACCGCCGACGCCACAATGGCGACGTTCTTCGATGCGTTCGCCTCCGCGACCGCGCATCGCGACGCATTCGTCGCCGCGCTCGTGCACGGCAGCGCAACCGGCGACCGTCCGTATGCACTGTCGCTGACCGGCTCGACGAGCGGCCTGCGCACCGACACTCCGAATGAAGCGGCGGAAGGGTGGGTGCGCGGCATTCCGTTCGCCGACCTCTCGCGCTTCAATGGTGCGGGCGAGCAGGGCGAGCTTGCGATTGCGGCGCGGTGGAACGAGGAGCTCGACGTCACGGTCATTCCGTCGGCCAGTGGCGCCTTGGCGCTCGACCTCGTCTATCCCGACAGCACGCCCGGACATCTGCTGCGGGCGCATTTCCAGCTGAACGGCACCAAGGGCGAGAAGCTGACCGTTCACATTGCACGCGGCGCGGCGTCGCTCAATGCGCGCGACGCGAACGGCGGCATTGCCGCGGTGGGCACGATCAGTACCGTCAATGCAGCGCCGTTGCGCCTCCTCGGCGCGCGGCAGGACATGCACCTCGACGAGGACGGCCATAAAGTCGCGGTGCTGTTCAATCGTGCCGTGCAGACGCCGGAGGGCGTCGACCTGCGCGAGAACTTCGACGGCAGGATCGACTTCAATCGCGACGGGGTGGTCTACAAAGCCAAACGTCCGATTTCCGGCGCGGCGATTCAGGAAGACGGCCGCGTCGTGATCGTCAATTTCGATCACACGCTGTCGCAGAACGCGACGTACACCATTCAGGCGGGATCGATGCGCGATCCTCTGACCGGCAGCACGGTGTCCTTCCCGGACAAGGTTATCCCGACCATCGACAACGCCACTTCGGCGGGCGTCGTCTATGGCCACGTGCTCAAAGGCGACGGCACGCCGCTCAAAGACGTGGACGTGCGCATTGCGCAGTATCTGCCGTCGAATCCGTTCCCATACCCGATGGGCAAGCCGCAGTACGACAAGTCGCAGGACGACGGCGCGTTCCTGTTCGAATACGTCCGCCGTCAGACCGACGCGGACTGGTCGGGCCGTTATCGCATCGAGGCGATCTCGTCGCAGTACGGACAGACGACGCTGGAAGGCATCGTCCGTCAGCCGACGCACGTGCATTTCATCAATCTGCAATACCTCGGGCGCGGGGCGGCCGAGGGGTATGCGAAATACAACGATGGCAGCGTGGTGGCGAATGCGGATGTACTCGTCGGCAGCACCATGTTCAACATCTCCAAGAGCACGAAAACCGACGCGGAGGGCTTCTATCGCGTCGACGACCTGCCGGTCGGCCCGCTGACCTTCAGCGTGCAGGATGACGCCGGCAATGTCGCGTATGCGGCCAATGAAGTGGCGACGCCGGGCCAGCTGGTCAAACAGAACCTCTCCATTTATCGCCAGCCGTTCCCAGGCCTCGGCCGCGTTTACGGCGTGCTGCTGCGCGCGGATACGAAAGCGCCTGTTGCGGGCGCGCACGTGGGCGTGTTCTCGCAGGGTTATGGACTGCGCGACGGATATACCGACGACCAGGGGCGCTTCGATTTCACGCGCGTTCCGGCCGGATTCATTACCGTGCTCGCGGAAGACTTCAATACCGCGCCGCAGCCGGTGGCGATCGACCTCGACCTCAGAGCAGGCGAGGCGCATGCGGTGGAACTGCTGCTGTATCCGGTGCCGGATGCCGGTACCGCCACAGTGGTCGGCAATGTCGTGCGCGAGAAAGCGCTGCAGCCGGGCTCTTATGAGCCTGCGGCCAATGCGCTCGTCAACATCAAGGGCTACAAGACCATCACCGCGGACGCGAACGGCAACTTCAAATTCGAGAACCTGCCGCTCGTTCTTTCCGCACATGCCATTGCGGCGTACGACCCGTCGACGAAACGCATCAAAGAGACGGTGCTGCCGACGCTCCAGAGCGGCCAGACCGCGAACGTTTCGATTCTCATCAATGCGTTCGATCGCGGCAGCGGCACGGTTCGCGTCCGCCTGCTCAACGCGGCTGGTGTGGCGGTGTCGGGATATCGCGTGATCGAGCCGGGATTCCCGCCGGTGACGCTCAGTGCAAAAGGCAACGGCATTTACGAATTGCCGAACGTCCGCGTGGGCTCGAAGCCGCACATCTGTGCAGTGCGCGTGGCGCATCGCACGGACGGCAAGCTCGATCCGGGCGACAAATACGGCGACCAGATGGCCTGCGACAGCGCCGGCATTTCCTTCAATGGCCAGATTGCGCCGTTGACCCTGCGCCTCCCGGGACAGGGCATGGTGCGCGTGAAGCTGAAGGCGCAGGTCGAAGGCGTGGGCAGCGACATCAAGCTCTCGTACCCGGTGTGGTTCGAAGGGGAGCAGCACGCGCTGCCGGAAACGCTCACTGCCTCCTCGCTCACGCCGGACGGCTGGGCCACCTTCTATGGCATTCCGGCCATTTCCGGCTATGAGGTTGCGAGCGCGCATCCGCAGTACACGAACGTTTCCGCCAAAGGGGCGCTCGCCTATGACGGTGACATCGCCGAGCACATCCTGCAGATGAACACGCTCGCGCGTGTGCGCGGGACGGTGTATGCGATCGACGGCGTCACGCCTGTCGCGGGCGCGTCGGTGCGCATCAGCAACGGCCATAGTGACCCCGGCCCGCAGGTGACCGGTCCGGACGGACGCTTCGAGTTCTATGACCAGCCGTCGAACGCGGACATCTCCGTCACGGCGGAGATCACACAGAGCAACGTCTATCGCATCGGCGTCGGCTATGCCGCGACCGCGCGCGAAGGCGGCACGGTGGAGATGAGCGTCGTGCTGCGCAAGCGGGGCTTCGTCGACGGACGCGTCGTCTACAAGGACTACAAGAAATACGATCCGAAGAACCCGGCCAATAACGTGCCGGACGATACGCCGGCCGATTACAGCGACAATGCGCCGGTTCCCTTCGCGAAGTTCCATCTGCGCGAGCTGAATTACCCGAACCGGACGTTCGGCACGAAGATCGATCCGCTGCCGGCCGATGCCGCCGGCCGCTTCTATCTGACCAACATCTTCATCGGCGATCTGCGCGCGACGGCATGGGACGCCGGCAATGAAGAACTGCGCGGCGACTGGTCGGGCAGCATTACCGAAGAAGGTGCCGAGGCGGCGCCGCGGGCGTATATCGCCATTGGCGGGGGAGGTGTCGGCGCGGCGGAAGTGACCGTCTTCGATCCGAACTCCAGCCTCGAGATCGCCAATGCAGACGTTTCGCTGAGCCGCGTCGGCTACGGTGCATTCGATACGTCGACGACAGACGCGACTGGCTCGGTGACCTTCACCGACCTTCCTGTCGGCACCTACCACGTCAGTGCGTATTCCAAGTCCGTCGGCAAATCGAGCAACATCGCCGAAATCATCGTCACGCGAGACACGACCTCGCATGCACGCCTGCGGCTCGAGTTCAGTGGCCGCGTCACCGGCGCATTGACCGATCCCCAGGCCAGCAATGCGGGAGTTCCGGGCGCGAACATCCGATTGACCGCCTCCAATTACGCCACGCAGGCGACCACCGGTACCGCGGGCGACTTCGTGTTCGAAGGCGTGCGCGAGGGAACGTTCAAGCTCGACGCGAAAGATACGAAGACCAACCGCCGCGTCAATCCGACCGTGACGCGCACCCTCTCGATTCTGGACAAAGACCTGACGGTGCCGCTCGAGCTCGAGCCCACCGCCACACTGCATTTCGCCGCCTACCTGCCGGACGACACCGGTGCGAATTCGGGCGTGCTCGCGCCGCCGCAGCGTGTCGAAGCCGTTCAGCGCTGCTATGAGGACCTGAACCACGTCCGCCATTGTGATTACGAGCGCGAATTGCAGGGGAATCCGGTCGACTTCCCGAACATGTTCCAGCGCTCGGGTTATGGCGTGGGCATTTTCCTGGCCGAGGATGGGAAAGCTTCCATTGGACTGGGAGGCTCGTTCCCGGCGGGCAGTACGAGCGGGAACATCAGTTACGTTTACCCGGCCTATGGCGACGTCATCGTGCGCGTCACGCAGGGCGGGCAGCCGGCGAGCGGCGCCAAGGTGCTGGTCAGCGGCGCGAACAAGAGCTTCACGGCGTATACCGATCCCACCGGGATGGTCACCGTGCGCGGCGTCCGCCTCGGCGGCGTCGGCGTCAGCGCCATTTCGCTCGACGAGAAATTCAGCGGCGGCGCCAGCGCCACGCTTCTCCGTCAGTCCGTGCCGGTCACCGTGGACATCGCGCTCGGCTCGTATGCCGCCATTACAGGCGCAGTCGACGCGGAATTCGGCGGACCTTCCGTCGGCACGCTCGTCAAAGCGGTCTATGACGGCCACGCCGCGGAAGTGCGTACCGATGAAACGGGTCATTACACGCTCGGCGGCATCCCCATTCAGGGCACGAGCGGAACGAACATCGCGCTGACGTTCGTCGGACCCGATGACAAGACCGTCGGCGGCGGCATCACCTTCCTCGTTCCGGCCGGAAAAACATTGGCCGAAGTGCCGACGGTGAAACTCGACGCCACACCGCCCGTGCTCGAAAGCATTGTCCCGGTGGATGGTGCGCGCGACGTCTCGCCCGATACGGCGATTGTGATCACGTTCAGTGAGCCGCTGGCGCTCAGCACGGTCAATCCCAATACCTTCCGCCTCATCGGCACGGACGGCGCGGGCGGCGTGCAGATCAACCTGAAATCGGAGACGCTCGCGAACGGCAAGTTCGCCGTGACCATGACTGCGCCGAAGCCGGCCACCGGCTTCCCGCTGGCCAGCAATACCGTCTATCG
>JALYOB010000539.1 GCA_030857085.1 Acidobacteriota bacterium
GTCTTGAGCGCGACACGTCTCCCGATGCGGCGATGCCGCGCGAGATAGACCTTCCCGATCGAACCCTTGCCGAGGAACGATTCGATCTCGTAGTCGCCGTACTGAGCCGTCACGCGCTGCCTAGACTACCTTGTCACGAGCTCGTAATCGCCAGCGGCGTGTGGCGAGAAACGGAGGCGGTGAAGTAAGCGGCGGACGTTCGTAGCGAGTGGCGAGTGGCGAGTTGCCAGGGCCGTTTCGCCTGGATGTCGTGTCCGGGCTTGCCGCTCGTGGCGTCCAGGCGAGACCGCCCTGGCAACTCACGACTCGCTACTCGTTACGAACGTCCCGCCGTTGACCTGTTGCCCGTTGCCCGTTGCCGTTCCTTCTGCCGAACTGGGCGAAATTGCGGCCGATACGCCGCCTGCGCGGTAACGGGCAACCGGCAACCGGTCACCCGAGGGAATGCGAACGCATTCCCTCGGGATATAACCCCTTCGTATGACTGCCACCGAAGCCCCGGGCCGCGCGCTCGATTTCATTCGCGAGATCGTCGAGGACGATCTACGCACCGGAAAGCACGCCACGATCGTCACGCGTTTTCCGCCCGAGCCGAACGGCTATCTGCACATCGGCCACGCGAAATCGATCGCGCTCAACTTCGGCATCGCCCTCGAGTACGGCGGCCGCTGCAATCTCCGTTTCGACGATACGAATCCCGAGAAAGAGGAAGCCGAATACGCGCGCGCGATCATCGAAGACGTGCAGTGGCTCGGCTACCAGTTCGACAAAGGGGAGCCGTATCACGCCTCCGACTACTTCGATCAGCTCTACGAGTGGGCCGAGTTTCTGGTCAAAGAAGGGAAGGCGTATGTCGAATCGCTTTCGGCCGAGGAGATGCGGGCGTATCGCGGGACGCTGACGGAGCCGGGCAAAGACTCGCCGTACCGCAATCGCAGCGTCGACGAAAACCTCGACCTCTTCCGCCGCATGCGCGCGGGCGAGTTTCCCGATGGCGCGCACGTGCTGCGGGCGAAGATCGACATGGCCTCGCCGAACATCAACATGCGCGATCCGGTGCTGTACCGCATTCGCCATGAAGACCACCACCGGACCGGCAACAAGTGGTGCATCTATCCGATGTACGACTTTGCGCATCCGCCGTCGGATGCGATCGAGCATGTGACCCACTCGCTCTGCACGCTCGAATTCGAGGCGCATCGTCCGCTGTACGACTGGCTCGTCGAAACGCTGCCTGTGCCGTCGCGGCCGCGCCAGATCGAGTTCGCGCGCCTCAATCTCAATTACACCGTCATGTCCAAGCGCAAACTCCTGCGCCTCGTGCAGGAGGGGCATGTCGATGGCTGGGATGACCCGCGCATGCCGACCATTGCGGCATTGCGGCGACGCGGCTACACGCCTGCGTCCATCCGCAATTTTGCCGAACGCGTCGGCGTGGCGAAGCGGGAGAACGTCATCGACGTCGGCCTGCTCGAATTCTGTGTGCGCGAGGATCTCAACAAGACCGCCGCGCGCGTCATGGGCGTGCTGCGGCCATTGAAGGTCGTCATCGAGAATTACCCCGAAGATCAGATCGAGGAATTCGAGACACCGAACAATCCGGAAGATGCATCGATGGGAACGCGCAAAGTGCCGTTCTCCCGGGAGCTCTACATCGAGCGCGACGACTTCATGGAAGAGCCGCCGAAGAAATTCTTCCGCCTCGCGCCTGGACGCGAGGTGCGTCTGCGTTCGGCCTATTTCATTACCTGCACGAACGTGATCAAAGACGAGGCGGGCAACATCGTCGAATTGCGCGCAACGTACGATCCCGAAACGCGCGGCGGCGACGCCCCGGACGGGCGTCGTCCCAAAGCAACCTTGCACTGGGTTTCGGCTGCGCGTGCGATCGATTGTGAAGTGCGTCTGTACGATCGCCTCTTCAATGTCGAGGCACCGGAAGAGGGTGGCGACTTTCTCGCCAATCTCAATCCGAATTCACTGGAGGTGGTGAGCAACGCGAAGCTCGAACCGAGCGTCACCAGCGCCGCCCCCATGACCCGCTACCAGTTCGAACGCCTCGGCTATTTCTGCGTGGACAAAAACTCGACAGCAGAGAAGCTCGTATTCAATCGCACCGCGACATTGAAGGACACCTGGGCAAAAATGGCTGGTCACTAGTGTCATTCCGAGCCGCGAAGACGGTCGAGGAATCCCCCGCCTATGGAACGGGCAGTGGCCAGCCGGCAGGGGATCCCTCGACTTCGCTCGGGATGACACCAACGCACCGCACTCCTAAAGGAAAAAACATGAAGAAACTCTTCTTCTGCCTCTCTCTCATGACTGCAATGAACACCTTTGCCGCTGACGTCGCGACGCCTCCTGTCGCAAAGAAAGATCCGAAAACCGTCACTCTGCACGGCGACGAACGCGTCGACGAGTACGGCTGGCTCCGGGACAAGAAAAACCCGGAGACCATCGCCTATCTCGAGGCCGAGAACGCGTATGCCGAGGCGGTGATGAAGCCGACCGAAGGGCTGCAGAAACAGCTCTATGAGGAAATGCTCGGCCGCATCAAACAGACCGACGTTCAGGTGCCGTATCGCAAAGGCGCCTATCTCTATTACACGCGCACGGTGGAAGGAAAGCAGTATCCGATTTACGCGCGGAAGAAGGGGAACGACAAGGCGGCGGAAGAAGTGCTGCTCGACGTCAATGCACTGGCTGAGGGGAAGAAGTTCATGTCCGTGGCGGCCTTCAATGTGTCGGACGACGCGAACCTTCTCGCCTACAGCACCGACGACAATGGCTATCGCCAGTACAAGCTCTATGTGAAAGACCTGCGCACCGGCAAAGTCTCCGACGTCCTCGCGGAGCGCGTCACCTCCGTCGAATGGGCGAAAGACAATCAGACGCTCCTCTACGGCACCGAAAACGACGCCAAGCGCTCCGATCGCATCTATCGTCACGTATTGGGCTCGAAAGAGCACAAGCTGCTGTATGACGAAAAAGACGAGCTCTATGACGTCTTCGTCGATCGCTCGCGCAGCGGCGAGTGGATCTTCATCGTCTCCGACAGCAAGACCACCAACGAAACGCGTCTGGTCAATGCAGCGAAGCCGAACTCCGAGCCGGTGGTAATGGTCCCGCGCAAGACCGATCACAAGTATTACGCCGACCATCGCGGCGATCTCTTCTACATCATGACCAATGACGCAGGCATCAATTACCGCGTCGTCACCACGCCGGTGAACAACTACGCACAGAGCAACTGGAAGGAGCTCATTGCGTATCGCAAGCCGGTGCGCATTGAAGGAATCGATCTCTTCAAGGATCATCTCGTCGCGCGCCTGCGCGAAGGCGGTCTCAATCAGCTCGAGATTTACGATCTCCGCAAAGCGAGCGCAAAGCCGTATCGAGTCACGTTCCCCGAGCCGGCGTATGCGGTTTTTCCGGCGGCCAATGCCGAATTCGCGACGCACGACTATCGCTACAACTATCAGTCGTTCATCACGCCGACGTCGGTATTCGAATACGACCTCGACTCGCGCAAGCAGACGCTCCTCAAGCGCACCGAGGTGTTAGGC
>JALYOB010000119.1 GCA_030857085.1 Acidobacteriota bacterium
CGCGCGCAAAGCGCGCGTTCACGGCACCTCCACTTCCCAGATCTCCTTCGCGTACTCCCGCACGGTTCTATCGCCGGAGAAGAAGCCGCTTCGGGCCGTATTGAGGATGGACATGCGGGACCAGTCGTCGCGGCGGGTCCAGGCCTGGGCGGCGCGCTCCTGTGTGGCGGCGTAATCGGCGTAATCGGCGCAGTGAAAATAGCGGTCGTTGCGGAGGAGGATGTCGACGATCGGCTGGAAGATGCCGCCGCTCATGGAGCCGATGCGGTCGATCACTGCCGACAGTTCCTGGTTCGCGCGCACGATACCGGCCGAGTCATAGCCGCCGCTGCGTAATGCGGCGATCTGTTCGGCCGTATTGCCGAAGATGAAAATGTTGTCGTCGCCGACCTGCTCTTTGATCTCGATGTTCGCGCCGTCGAGCGTGCCGATGATCACCGCCCCATTGAGCACCGCCTTCATGTTGCCGGTGCCCGACGCTTCTGTGCCGGCGGTCGAGATCTGCTCCGACAATTCCGTCGCCGGGAACAGCACTTCGGCCGCGGAGACGCCGTAATTCGGCACGAACACCACATTGAGCCGCTGTGCGACGAATGGATTCGCGCGCACCATCTTCGCCGTATCGTGAATCAGTTTGATGATCAGCTTGGCGATGAAATAGCTCGGCGCTGCCTTGCCGCCGAAAATGACCGTACGCGGGACCGCGTCGTGACCGGCCATGAGGCGGTGATAGAGCGAGATCACATGCAGCACATTGAGCAGCTGCCGTTTGTACTCGTGGATGCGCTTGATCTGCACGTCGAAAATCGAGTCGACTTCGACGTCCGCCCGGCAGCGGCGCAGCCACTTCTCCAGTGCCAGTTTTCGAACGCGCTTCACGTTCAGCCAGCGCTTGCGAAATTCAGCGTCGTCCGCGAATTTCTCGAGCTCCCTCAGCCGGTCCAGATCCGCCGGCCACTTATCCCCAATCGCCTCGGTGATCAGTGCCGATAATTCCGGATTCGCCTGCAGCAGCCAGCGCCGCGGCGTGATGCCGTTCGTCTTGTTGTTGAACTTGCGCGGAAAGAGGCGATGAAAATCGGGAAAGATGGTGGTCTTCAGCAGCTCGGTATGCAGCGCGGCCACGCCATTGGTCGAATGCGATCCCACAATGGCCAGGTTGGCCATCCTCACCGTCTGCGTGCCTTCGTCGATGATGGCCATCCGCCTGACCGCTGCTTCGTCAGTCACCTGCGCGACTTCGGCGCGGAAGCGGCGGTCGATCTCGCGAATGATCTGCAGATGCCGCGGCAGCAACCGGCCTAACAAATCCAGAGGCCAGGACTCCAGCGCCTCCGGCAGCACGGTGTGATTGGTGTACGCGAAGGTCCGCTCGCACACCCACCACGCGTCGTCCCAATCCACCGCTTCCTCATCCACCAGCACGCGCATCAATTCAGGGATGGCGATGGTGGGATGGGTGTCATTGAGCTGAATCGCCACACGATCGGGCAATTCATCCCAGCGGCCATTGTGGCTTTTCTTGAAGCGCCGCAGGATGTCCTGAATGGTGGCGCTGGTGAAGAAGAACTGCTGTTTGAGTCGCAATTCGCGGCCGGCGTATTGATCGTCGGGCGGATAGAGAACTTTGGATATGTTCTCGCTGCTGGTCTTGTCTTCGACCGCCTCGACATACGCGCCGGAGTTGAATTTCTCGAGATCGAACTCCTGGCTCGATTTCGCCGCCCACAATCGCAATGAATTCACGACGTCATTGCAATAGCCCGGCACCGCGACGTCATACGCCATCGCGTAAACGTCGTGCGTATCGACCCAGCGCTCGCGCGCGCGGCCTTTGTCGTCGGTATACGACTCGACGCGGCCATAGAACTTGACCGGGAACAGAACCTCCGGACGCGCAACCTCCCACGGGTTGCCATGGCGCAGCCAGTTGTCCGGCGACTCGGTTTGATTTCCGTCGCGGATCTGCTGGCGGAAGATGCCGTATTCGTAGCGGATGCCGTAGCCATAGAACGGCAGTCCGAGCGTCGACGCTGAATCGAGGAAACATGCGGCAAGGCGGCCGAGACCGCCGTTGCCGAGGCCCGCGTCGTTTTCGCTTTCGACGAGTTCCTCGAGATTGAGGCCGATGCGTTCCATGGCCTGGTCGTACTGCGTCTCCGCGCCGAGGTTGATCATGTTGTTGCGCAACATGCGGCCGAGAAGGAACTCGAGGGAGAGGTAGTAAACGCGTTTGACGTCCTGGCGGTAATAGCGGTCCTGGGTCGTGAACCAGCGGTCCATGAGGCGGTCGCGCGTCGCATAGGCGAGCCCCTGGAACAGGTTCTCTTCGCTGGCCGTGAACTCGTCGCGCGCGATCGAGTACATCATGCGGTGGCCGAACGTTTCGAGGATGGAGTCGGGATCGAGCCCGCCCGGTTTCGGTTTCGGAATCATGGGCGTCGCGCTCCATAGACGAGCAGGCGATGTCCGCCGATCGTCACTTCATCCTCGAGCGTCTCGCCGATCTTTTCGGCGACGCGGATCGAGGCGACGTTCGCTGGATCGATGAGGCTGATCACGCGCTTGCGGCCCATGTTCTTGAACGCATGCTCGAGACACGCGCGCGCCGCTTCGGGTGCGTAGCCTTTCCCCCAGAACGCTTTGCCGATGGTCCAGCCGAGCTCGAAGTCGGGCCACGTGGCAGGCTGATAAAAGCCGACGCGCCCCGCGAGCCGGTTCGTCTCGCGCTCGAACACGCCCCACATGCCGAAGCCGCGGAGGTGCCAGTGCCCGACGATCATCGCCAGGTGGCGCCACGTGTCGAGACGATCGAACTGCATGCGGGCGGTGAACCGCGTCACGTCAGGATCGAGATGGATGACGGAGTACTCCTCAAAGTCCGACTCCTCGAGCATCCGCAGAGTCAGCCGTTCGGTTTCGAGAACCGGTGCAATCATTGAGGGAGCAGTATAGGGTCGAGGCGAGTTCCTCGGAGTTCCCTTGGTTCCTCGGAGTACGTCGGAGTTCCTCGGAGTTCCTCGGGTTCCTCGGAGTACGTCGGAGTTCCTCGGAGTTCCTCGGGTTCCTCGGAGTTCCTCGGAGAGGACGGAGTGGAGTACCTCGGTACCTCGGAGTACCTCGGGTACCTCGGGGGCACGCGAGCCGCCGACACTCCGAGGTACTCCGAGGAACTCCGAGGAACTCCGAGGAACTCCGAGGAACCGATATCCTCCCTCCATGCACGTACGCATCATCCTTGTCGAGCCGCTCGAGGCCGGGAACGTCGGTGCGGCGGCGCGGGCGATGAAGAACTTTGGTTTCACCGACCTCTGGATCGTCGGCGGCAAAACGGAGCGGACGGACAACGTCTCGGCGTGGTGGGCGGTCGGCGCGATCGATGTCGTCGAGTCGGCAACGCGCGTCGATACGCTGGCCGAGGCGCTTGCCGATTGTCATCTCACCGTCGCCACGACCGCGGTTCGCGGACGGCACGTCTATGAGCAGCTCACGCCCAGCGACGTCGCACGCATCGCCTGGCAGGAGCTCGGGCCCGAGCACCGGCTCGGCGTCGTGTTCGGGCGCGAGAAATCGGGGTTGACGGGCGAGGAAGTCGCGCAGTGTCAGCGCACCGCCTCCATTCCGACGTGGACCAAATTTCCCACAATGAATCTCGCGCAGTCGGTGGCGATCTTTTCGTACGAGTTGGGCAAAGATGCGCGTCCGCCTGCGGAAACGCCTGATCCTGCGCCGCACCATCTCCTGCAGCGTCTTCATCGACACGCGCGCGCGCTGTTCGACGAGATCGGCTACTTTGGCGACAAGAATCCGGAACGGATCTGCGCGGAACTGCAGGCGCTCGCGGGACGGGCGGTGCTCACGACGCGTGAGGCGTCGTTGCTGCTGGCGCTGGTGAGGAAGCTGGAGCGGGAGTGAGGGTGTGGTTGTCGGTTGTCGGTTCTCGGTTGTCGGTAAGAGATGTTGCGCCGACAACCGACAACCGACAACCACCACCCTCACCCGCTTCCGTTCGCGATCACGTAATCACTCACTGCCTCGCCGCCGAGAGTCGCGAAACGGATGTTGCGGAAGCCGGCTTCGGACAGCAGCTTCTCCGCACGCTCGCTGCCCCACATCCGCCCCAGCGCCTCTCCATCCTGACTCAACGCCACAGGGACGGAGTGGAGGCAGGAGAGCGCGTACAGCATCGGCGCGAACGGATGTTCGATGTTCGGCGCGAGATGGCTCGAGGCCGCGAGCTCCTGCATCACGAACACGCCGTCCCGTTTCAGCGCACGCGCGATTCTGCGCAGTGCGACGCGCGGGAAACCCATCTCGTGCACTGATTCGACCGCGAGGATCAGATCGTACGCGTGCGGCTCGTCGAGCTCCCGCACGTCGCGCACCTGAAAGTCGACATTCCGCAGATCCGCCTCGGCCGCGTTCTCCCGCGCACGCTCGGTCGCAGGCGCGGAGATGTCGTAGCCGCGGAAGCGCGAGCGCGGGAACATGCGCGCCATCCGCGTCAGCAACGCGCCGTCGCCGCAGCCTGCATCGAGCACGCTTGCCCCAAGGTCGAGGTGGAGGCGGAGAGCGGGAACGAGATCGACGAGCGCATCGACATACGACGCATCGATGGTCAGCCGCTTCTCGCTCGAGACCAGTTGATGAAAGCGGTCATACGCCTCGGGGAGCACACCGCCGCCGCTCTGGAACGCCGCGACGACCATGTCTTCGACCGACGCGAGCAGCGACAGCATCTGCGCCGCCGGTGCGAGGTTGTTCGTGCCGGCGCGGCGCGAGAGCACGGCTGCGTATTCGATCGGCAGAACGTAAGTGGACGTACGCGCATCGAAGTGCACGATGTGCGCGCTCGCCAGCGCGGCGAGCCACTCGCGCACATACCGCTCCGCAAGACCGGCCGCGCGCGCGATCTGCTCGCTCGTCGAAGGCGGCAATGCGGCCATCACGTCGAACAAACCCGTGCGATGTCCGATGCTGATCATCACGGCCGTGAAGCCGCTGTTGACGACGCGGCCGATGCGGCTCGCGTAAACACCTGCTCCGACGCTCTGGTCCATCGTGTTCATCACGCCCTCCTGTTCTGCGCAATGTGGAGCAACACTCCGGACGAATCCGGGCGAGAATGTGGGGAAAACCTGCGGATGTCGTCGCAGGTGACGCGTATGTTCCGTTTTGGCGAATTCGAGCTCGATCTGAGCCGCTATGAGCTCAGGCGCGGTGGAGAGGTCGTGAAGGCCGAGCCGCGCGTGCTGGAAGTGCTCGACTATCTGATCGCGCGCCGCGAGCGCGTGGTGACGAAGGAGGAGCTGCTCGATTCGCTCTGGCGCGACGTGCACGTCTCCGAGTCCGCGCTCACCACCACCATCCGCGACGCCCGCCGCGCCCTCCGCGACTCGCGCGGTGAACCGCGCTGGATCCGCACGGTCTATGGCCGCGGCTTCCGCTTCGTCGGCGATGTCGACGACGCTGCCGACGGTGCGACCGCGCCACCGCCGATCGCGCCGCGTGCGATCGAACGGAAATCGGTGGCGGTGCTGCCGTTCACCGATCTCAGTCCGCATCACGATCAGCGTCATTTCTGCGATGGCATCGCGGAAGAGCTGATCAATGCATTGACGCGCATCGAGGAACTGCGCGTGGTCTCACGCACCGCCACCATCGACGACGACGAGCATCTCCGCGCCCTCGGCGACAAGCTCGGGGTGCGCAATGTGCTGCGCGGCAGCGTGCGCAAGGCGGACGATCGTCTGCGCATCAGCGTGCATCTGGTCGACGTGACGACCGGACATCACGTCTGGTCGGAGAAATACGATCGCCGCGTCGGCGACATTTTCGCGCTGCAGGAAGAGATCGCGGAGAGCACGGCCCGCGCGCTGTTAGGCGCACTCACGGAACGCAATCGGACGGCCATCAAATCGACACCGGTGCGGCTCGATGCGTACGAGTTCTATCTCAAAGGGCGTACGTATCTCGCGCAGAAGACGGACGACGCGCTCGAGGCTGCGATCGGGATGTTCGAGATCGCTCTCGAGTTTGACCGCACCTATGCGCTCGCCTACGCCGGCCTCGCCGAAGCGCTGACGGAGATGTACGCGCGCAATGCGGACGTGCAACTCCTCGTCCGCGCGGATGCAGCCAGCCAGCACGCGGTGGAGCTCGCACCGCAACTCGCCGAAACGCACATCTGCCGCGGCCACATCCTCGGCGCACAGAAGCGCTATCGCGATGCGACCGCGGAGCTGGAGATCGCACTGTCGATCAGCCCGGGCTCGATCGAGGCGGAATCGCGCCTGCGCGACCTGTCATCGCGAGCGTAGTGAGTAGCGACTAGCAAGTAGCGAGTGGCGAGTTGCCAAGGCCGTGTCGCCCGGGCGATGACGCCCTGGCAACTCGCTACGCGCCACTCGCTACCCTGAAGCGCGCTCCCACGCCGCCGCATATGATCGCCACAATGACCCGCCTCTTCAAACCGCTCACCTTTCGCTCCGTCACCTTTCGCAATCGCATCTTTGTCTCGCCGATGTGTCAGTACTCGAGCGAGAACGGCATGCCCAACGACTGGCACATGGTCCATCTAGGAAGCCGCGCAGTGGGCGGTGCGGGACTGGTGATCGTCGAGGCGAGCGGCGTCAGTCCCGAAGGGCGGATCACCGATTGGGACAGCGGCATCTGGTCGACGGCGCATGCAGATGCGTTTCGTCCGATCGTTGCGTTCATGCATGCGCAGGGTGCGATGGCGGGCATTCAGCTCGCGCATGCGGGGCGCAAAGCATCGACCGCGCAGCCGTGGAATGGCGGCGCGCCGATCGTCGACGGGCCGCATGCGTGGACACCCGTCGCGCCCAGCGCCATCCCTTTCCATGACAGCGACCCCATTCCGCACGCGCTCACCAGCGAAGGCATCGACGAGGTGGTCGAGCAGTTCGTGCGCGCAACGAACTTTGCATTTCAGGCGGGTTTCAAAGTCGTCGAGATTCACGCGGCGCATGGATACCTGCTGCACGAGTTTCTCTCGCCGCTCTCGAATGCGCGCGATGACGAATACGGCGGCTCGCTGGAGAACCGCATGCGCCTCACCTTGCGCGTGGCGAAAGAAGTGCGCGCCGCGTGGCCGGACGATCTGCCGCTGTTCGTGCGCATTTCCGCGAGCGATTGGGCCGAGGGCGGATGGGATCTCGAACAGTCCATTGAATTAGCGAAGCGCCTGCGCGAGCTCGGCGTCGATCTCATCGACTGCTCGAGCGGCGGCGCGGTGCCGTACGCGAAGATCGAAGCGGGACCGGGATATCAGGTGCCGTTCGCGCGCGCGATCCGGCAGCAGGCGGAGATCGCGACCGGCGCGGTCGGCCTGATCACCACAGCGCAGCAGGCCGAGGAGATCGTGAGCAGTGGATCGGCCGATGCGGTGCTGCTCGCGCGGCAGTTCCTGCGCGATCCCTACTTTCCGCTGCACGCCGCGAAAGAGCTGGGCGTGAAGATCGAGGGGCCGGTGCAGTATGGGAGGGCGCACTAGCGCCGCGCGCGATGACACGAGAGCGACAACGGGCGGTGGGCAGGCGCGTGGCCTGCCCGCCACCGCGCGCGTGTTACTTGCCCTTCTTGGTCGACGCGCCGAGGATTGCGTCCTTGGCGGCCTTGGCGATGCGGAACTTGAGCACCTTCTTCGCCGGGATCTTGATCGCCTCGCCCGTGGCCGGATTGCGGCCGGTGCGGGCCTTGCGGTTCACGAGCACGAGCTTGCCGAGGCCGGGAAGGGTGAAGCCCTTCTTCGCCTCTTTGTAGGCGACTTCGCCCAGCACTTCGATCATGCGCGCGGCGGTTTTGCGCGGAACTTCCGTCTCTTCTGCGATGTGGTTGATCAGCTGCGATTTCGTCATCGGACCTGCTGCCATGTGTGGATCGATTCTCCTTTCGATTTGTTGAACCGGTATGGAACGAGCCGACGCAATGTAGCGGCGAACGCATCGCGATGCAACGGATTTTTGACCGATTTTCGGCCGAAATTCGGTGTATTTCGGAAATCAAGCGAGAGTTGCACAACATGCGATGCAGGCCGCGCGCATCAGAAGCCGAGCTTTGCGAGGAGCAGCTCCCATCGCTCGATGGGCAGACTTCCTCCCGTCGCCTGGTCGTGCCCGTGCGCGTACGAACCCTCCCCTTCTCCGAGATCGATCGCAGAGAGAAAGTCGAGCGCATTCGCACCCGGCGCGGAGCGCATCGAAAAGTTCACCCGTCCCGGAACGTAGCCGTCATTCGCGACGATGACGAAGTACTTCGGCAGACGCGTGCGCCAGATCTGCGCAATGACCGGATGCACCTGACACTTCGACGTGACGCGGATGAGCGCCACGTTTCCGGCGAACTTCGGCGCGGCCATCTTCGCGATCGCGAGCTCGCGCTGCACTTCCGCACGCGCCTCGCGCATCGACGCCACGTCCTCACCGCTCGAGGTGACGAATGCATGCGCGCTGTCGTGTTCGAGGAGCGCTCGCGCGGCGATCTCCGACCGATAGTCGGACGCGCGGCGGGCCGCATTCACGAGCGCCGTCGCCTCCTTCAGATCCTTCATCGAATGACGCTCGCGCACCGATGCGAGCAGCGGAAACGGCGCGCGTTCGCCGAGGTCGCTGAGGACGCCGATGGCCGCAATCCAGTCGAGCTCGCGCACGTCTGCGATCGATGCGCACAACTCGTACGTCAGAAGCGACGTGTTCGGAATCGGATCCCATGCATACGCGCTGATGAGCAGCGCGCCGGCGGGAACGCCGTCCGGACGATGATGATCGATGAAGCACGTTGGCCCGTCGATGAGCGGCTCGGACCGCGAGCCGAGATCGAGCACGAACAGCGCGGCGGGATTGCGCGCGGCGAGCAATGCGCGATTCGCAGGCTCCCACGCGTCGCGCGCACGCGTCGGAATCAGGCGCTCGGCATTCGTGAATCGCGCACGTTCGAGCGCGCGCTGCAGCACGACTCCCGCAGTCACGCCGTCTGCATCGAAGTCGTGCAACACGACGACGCGCGCGTCGCGTGCGAGCTGCTCCACGAATGCGCGAAAGGCTTCGGCCGCCGCGGCGAGGTCGTTCATCGGCGCGTCAATGCGGTGCGGCGAGGAACCAGTCCATCGCGCCTGTCACGATGTCCGCGGGCGCGGTATGGCCGCCGTTGAACTCGCGATAGTCGACCTCGAAACGCGCGCGCAGCAACGGCACGATGCGGCGGCTGCAGCGATCGATCGGCAGCACGTCGTCGCGCGTGCCGTGCGAGATGAAGATGCGCGGAAACCCGGTCGCCACCGCACGGCCGATGTATCCCGGCGAGAAGGCGATGATGTGCGTGAAGAGGTCGCCGTTGATGACGCCGAGCGTCAGCGCGTACGACGCACCGTCGGAAAAACCGGCCAGGGCGATGTGCCGCGGATCGATCGAGTAATTCGCGAAGATCTCAGTGAGCAATGCGTTGATGCGCTCGACGTCCGGTCCGGGCTCGCCTCCGATGGCGTCCCACGTGCTGCCGATGGAGCTCGGTGCGACGATGATTGCGCCGATGCGATCGGCATGCGTGACGAGGAGGTTGATCGTGCGCGAGCCGATGCCGCCGGCGCCGTGCATGACCACGATCAGCGGCGCGGGCTTCGCGGGATCGTACGTGGCGGGCACGTAGATCGACGCGGCGCGCGCTCCTTTGCGATGTTCGAGGCCTCGTTTCCCGCTGCCGGCCGGCTTCGGCAACGGCCGCGCGGTGATGCGACCCGGATGGGCGGCTGCTTTCGGTTCGGCCACACCTGTCTCGCAATGCAAAAACGGCGCGGCAATCAGGATGGCCAGCAGCTCTCTGCGGTTC
>JALYOB010000540.1 GCA_030857085.1 Acidobacteriota bacterium
CGCCCCTCACCCGGCGCTGCGCGCCACCCTCTCCCCGTCGAGCGGGGAGAGGGGCAACAAGACACGAGCGGCGTGATCCGGATCATCAACGCGCGCGAGAACAACCTGCGCGGCGTCACGGCGGAGATCCCGCTCGGGAAACTGGTTGCGATCACCGGCGTCTCCGGATCGGGCAAGTCGACGCTCATCCGCAACTGTCTCTTCAATCGCTACCAGCGCGACATTCGCGGCGTGGCCGGACTCGACACCGGCAAAGTCGATCGTCTCGAAGGAACGGATCTGATCTACGACATGGAGTTCGTCGATCAGTCGCCGATCGGCCGCTCCTCGCGCTCCAATCCCGCGACCTACATCAAGGCGTGGGACGAGATCCGCAAACTGCTCGCCGAAACCACCGGCGCGAAACTGAACGGCGTCACCGCGGGCATGTTCTCGTTCAACACCGAAGGCGGCCGCTGCGAAACGTGTCAGGGCGCAGGCGTCGTCACGATCGACATGCAGTTCCTCGCGGACGTGGAAGTCGTCTGCGACAAATGCGACGGCCGCCGCTTCGGCCCGCAGGTCATGAAGGTCACGTACAAGAACAGGAACGTCAACGAGATCCTGCAGATGACCGTGGACGAGGCGGCGAAGTTCTTCGTCGCCAAGCGCGCCCTCCTCAAGCGGCTCGACGCACTCCGCTCGGTCGGCCTCGGATACCTGCGCCTCGGCCAGTCGACCGATTCACTTTCCGGCGGTGAAGCGCAGCGCCTCAAGCTCGCCTCCTTTCTCGCCGAAAGCGCAGCAAAGAACGGCGACAAGCCGCGCCTGTTTCTGTTCGACGAACCGACCACCGGCCTCGCGGCCAGCGACGTCGAGGTGCTGATGCGCACCTTCCGCGACCTCCTCGACCGCGGCAACTCGGTGCTCGTCATCGAGCACAACACGCAACTCATCGAGCAATCCGACTGGGTCATCGACCTCGGACCCGACGGCGGCGACCAGGGCGGCGAGATCGTGGCGGTGGGGACGCCGGAGCAGATCGCGGCCAATTCGCGGTCGCTGACCGGGCGGTATCTGCGATTCGCGCGGCAGCAAGCGGGAGCGGCGTAAACCCTGTCATCCCGAGCGAAGTCGAGGGATCCCCTGCGTCCGAGCGACACGCGCTCCGTCGGCAGGGGATGCCTCGACTTCGCTCGGCATGACACGTTCCCTATGACATCATCGCGTCATCCGCACTAAGTAGGGCAATCGTCACGGGTTGCCCAGCGGGACGGGCCTGCTTGCTGCAGTACAATCCACGCACTTTTCCAGAGGGAGAACCGCATGAGTGCTGTTCCGCAGCAGGAGTTTCCGGACAAAGTGGGGTTCCAGCCCGACGGTCCAACGCCGTTCACGCCGTACATTCCGCCCGAACGCAACCTGCGCGAGCTGACGGCACTGCCGGTCATCGTCGGCACGGTGCTCGGCATGATCTTCGGCGCGTCGTCTCTGTACCTCGTGCTGAAAGTCGGTCTGACCGTCAGCGCATCGATCCCCGTCGCCGTCATCTCGATCACCTTCTTCCGCATCCTCTCGAAGATGGGCGGCCGCAACGCCACCATTCTCGAGAACAACATCGTGCAGACCGCCGGCTCGGCGGGTGAGTCGATCGCCTTCGGCGTCGGCGTCACGATGCCCGCCATCCTCATCCTCGGCTTCGACCTCGAGATCACGCGCGTCATGCTCGTCGCCGTGCTCGGAGGCCTCATTGGCATCCTGATGATGATTCCGCTCCGCCGCGCGCTCATCGTCGCGCAGCACGGAATCCTCAAGTATCCGGAAGGCACCGCGTGCGCCGAGGTGCTGAAGGCGGGTGCGAGTGAAGAGTCGCGGGCGGCTGCGTCGGATGCCGCCAAGCGCGAACAGGAAGCGCTCGGCGGCGCGAGCACCAGCGCGAAGACGATCTTCACCGGCTTCGGCATTGGGCTCGTCTACAAGACCGTGATGGCTGCGTTCCGCGGCTGGAAAGACGTTCCGGAGCGCGTGTTCGGACAGCCGTTCGCCGCCGCCTCCGTCGCCGCGGAAATCTCCCCCGAGCTCCTTGGCGTCGGCTACATCATTGGACCGCGCATCGCCTCGATCATGTGCGCGGGCGGCGTGCTCGCCTACCTCGTGCTCATCCCGATGATCAAGTTCTTCGGCTCGGCTCTGCCGACGCCGCTCGCACCCGAAACCACCGCGCTCATTCGCGACATGGGACCGGGTGCGATTCGCAACGCATACGTCCTCTACATCGGCGCCGGCGCGGTTGCCGCGGGCGGCATCATCAGCGTCGCCCGCTCGCTGCCGATCATCTGGCACGGCCTCAAAGGCGGCCTGCAGGACGTGCGCGGCGCGCGCAACGCCGAAGCAACGGTCGCCACTCCGCGCACCGATCGCGACATGTCGATGAAGCTCGTGCTGATCGGCATCGTGGCGCTGCTGCTCGTCATCGCCTTCGCCAATCCGCTGTACGTCGGCGGCGTCGGCTTCGGCGGCCGGGCCGCGGCCGCGATTCTCATCATCGTCTTCGGCTTCCTCTTCGTGACCGTCTCCTCACGCCTCACCGGCGAGATCGGCTCTTCGTCGAACCCGATCTCGGGCATGACCGTCGCGACGCTGCTCCTCACCTGCCTCATCTTCGTGGTCCTCGGATGGACCGGCAGCAACTACTTCGTCACGGCGCTCTCGATCGGCGCGATCGTCTGTATCGCTTCGTCGAACGGCGGCACGACCTCGCAGGATCTCAAGACCGGCTATCTCGTCGGCGCGACGCCGAGCCATCAGCAGATCGCGATTCTCATCGGCGCTCTCGCCTCCGCGCTCATCCTCGGACCGATTCTTCTCAAGCTCAACGACGCCGGCTCGGTCTACGTGCCGGTGGGCGTGCAGACGACCGCGGGCTTCACCGCCGGTTCTGCTCTTCCGACCGAGCGCGCCGACGTTTCGCAGCTGCATCGCAAAGAGCGCGTCGGCGGCTCGTTCGCCCAGAAAGACAGCAATGAATACTTCGTGTGGCACCGCCAGGATCCGTCGGGCGGTAATGCGGAGAAGTACCTCGTCGACCAGACCGGCAAGCCGGTTTACTTCGTCGACCCGGGCATCAACGGCACGTACACGCGCGATCCGAACGGCCAGCGCGTGACGAAGTTCGACGCGCCGAAGGCGACGCTGATGTCGTACATCATCAAGGGCATCCTCGGCGGCAAGCTGCCGTGGGGGCTTGTGCTCCTCGGCGTGATGATCGCGGTCGTGCTCGAGATGTCGGGCATTCCGTCGCTCGCGTTTGCGGTCGGCGTCTACCTGCCGCTGTCGTCTTCCTCGCCGATTCTCATCGGCGGCCTCATTCGCTGGGCGGTCGATCGCTGGATCTCGCGCACGAAGTTCGCGGGCCGCAACCTGAGCGAAGAGCAGCTCGTGGCCGAAGGCGACAAGAGCCCGGGCGTGCTGATGGCGTCGGGCTACATCGCCGGCGGTGCCATTGCCGGCATCATCATCGCCATCCTGGCGGCGGTGCCGGCGCTCGGCCCGGTCAACGAGTCGGTGGCGAA
>JALYOB010000541.1 GCA_030857085.1 Acidobacteriota bacterium
TGACGACGGGGTCGTTGTAGACGCTGCGCTTCGATTTGCGGATCAGCCAGTAGCTGACGTCGAGCCATTGGTGGGGGTCGTCGCCGTACTTTTTTGCCAGGCGGACGGCGTCCTGCACGTGGCCGGGGCCGGCGTTGTAGGAGGCGAGGATGAACTTGATCCGCTCGTCTTCGTCGGGGATCGATTCTTTCCACATGTCGTCGAGCGTCCAGAGATAGCGGCAGGCGGCGGCGATCGCCTGTTCGGGATTGGCGGGATTCACGTGCAGCTGGCGCGCGGTGCGGGGCATGATCTGCATCAGTCCGACCGCGCCGGCCCAGGAGCGGGCGTTCGGATTGAAGCGCGACTCCTGAAACGCCTGTGCGGCCACGAGGCGCCAGTCCCAGCCGGGCACTTTCGCCGACTCGCGGAACCATGCGTCGAACGGGGAGAGCGTGCCCGTTTCCGCAGTGAGGTACGGACTCGACGCGCGTGCATTGAAGGCGCGGCGGTCGAGAAAGTACTTGCGATAGAGCACGGCCAGGAGACTCGCTTTGCGTTTGGCGGCCAGCCAGCGATTCAGCTCCGCGGTCAGCTGTGGCGCGTTGCGGCGCACGGCCCAGACCACCGGCTGCGGAGGACCGATGGCCGGCTTGATGACGAGGTTCGCATACTCACCGGTCTTGAGCGCCGCGACGTTCTCGGCGGCCACGGTGAAGGCGATCTCGCCTTCGCTGAGCCGTTGAATGAGCTTGTCGCTCGACTCGTCGACTTCCACCACATCGATGTCCTGCGTCAGTGCGTCATTGAGCTCGACGAGGCGCTGGCGATAGGGCGAAGTGCGGGGGAGGTGCACGGGTTGTCCCGCCAGTTCGCCGGGTGTGGAGACGAGGCGCGCGCGGACTTCGATCGTGGAGGGTGTGGTCTCGCGCTCCTCCCGTGCCAGCGCTTTCGCGACCGTCGGCGTCGCGCCCGCGGCGGGTGCGGCGTTGCGTTGCACGACGACAGGAGCGGTTTCGTAGAGCGAGTCGGTCGTGGCGACGCCGCGGAGAGGGGCGTTCGGCACGACCGAGAGCTGCGCCGCGACTACATCTCCTTCGCCGCGGTTGAGGCGGTCGAAGAGCTCGCGGCTGTCGCGGACGACGACCGGCTCGAGCCGCAGGTTCGCCTCTCGGGCGAAGCGCGACAGCAGCTCGTACTCGTATCCGAGGGTTTCGCCGCGGTAGAGAAAGTAGCCGGTGGAGTTGAAGGTGAAGAGGACCCGCAACGTGCCGTCGGTTCTGATCTCGGGCAGGTCGCGCGCGATCGGCGGCACGTCGGGAGGAGCGATCGGCGGCGCTTCCGCCGGCTTCGGCACCTGCGGCGGCGCCACGGCGATGGGAGGAGTGGCGCGGGCAGCCGGCTTTCGGGGCGGAGCCGTTTCCTGCCGGGCACAGGCGGACGCCAGGAGCACGATCAGCGCGAGCCGCGGCCAGTTCACGTCGCCATTTTCGCATCGCCGCGCCGCTGAGCGCGTAGGTTCTCCGTTCTCCGTTCTCCGTTCTCCGTTAGGGGCGCCTCACGCCGAGAGCCACCGATAACCGACAACCGACAACCAGCAACCGACAACCAGCAACCGACAACCGACAGATGTTGCGTTTGATCGGAAATCCCCGCACCATGCGCGCGGTTCCAAAGTCCGTTCGGTCACATTTCGGTCAACGAAGCTCCTCTCCAGCCACGGGTCCGTCAGGGCGCGTGTGCGGCTGGCGTGCGTGTCTTCTGGTCTGGTCACTTTCTGGAGAGAGTCATGAGCACGATCCGCCGTATCGCCATCGCGTTTGCGTTCCTTTTCTCACTTCCCCTCTTCGCCGTCAGCTCCACGCTGGTCATCAGCCAGTTCCAGGTGGCCGGCGGCACGGCGGCGGATGAGTTCGTCGAGCTGCACAACGTCAGCGGAAGCGCGATCGACCTGAACGGCTATCGCGTCGTCTATCGATCGGCGGCGGGCACGACGGATGTTGCCGTCATCAACTGGACGACGACCACGATGGTCCCCGCGGGCGGCTACTACCTCATCACGCACGCGACGGGATACGACGGCAGTCCTGCCGGCGACATCACGTTCCCTGGCGGCGGCACCGGCACATTCGCGGCAGCGGGCGGCGGCCTCGCGCTGCGCAACGGCGCAGCGAACAGCGGCACGATCGTCGATTCCGTCGGCTACGGCACCGCGGCGAACGCGTTCGTCGAAGGCGCGGTCAGGGCGGCCCCGGCCGCGAACGCGAGCGCGATTCGCGCGAGCAACGGCTGTACGGACACCGACAACAACAACAACGATTTCTCGACGCAGAACCCCTCTGTGCCGCGCAACTCGGCCACGACTGCGGTGAGCTGCGTCGTCGTCGCGAACAACGCGCCGGTCATCACCGCCCCTGCGAATCCGATCACGACCGTCGCGCAGGATGCCGCGCCGTTCCCCGTCAACGTCAGCGGCACCGACGACAACAACATCTTCAACTGGTCTGCGTCCATCGGCGCGGGCGTGCAGTCGGTCAGCGTCACGGGCGGACAGGGCACTTCGACCGTCACGTACACCGTCACGCTCGTCACCGGCTACAGCGGCACCGCCACCTTCACCGCTACGCTGAGCGACAACGTCAACACGGCCGTCAATCAGGCCGTGAACATCAGCGTCATCGCGCCGCCCGCCGCACCGAGCGGCCTCGCCGCGACGGCCGGCACCTCGCACGTCCAGCTGAGCTGGAGCAGCACGAGCGGCGCGACCTCGTACAACGTCAAGCGCTCCACGACCAGCGGCAGCGGCTACGCGACCATCGCCACGCCCGCGACCAACAGCTACGACGACACGACCGCCATCGACGGCACGCCGTACTTTTACGTCATCAGCGGCTCCGGCGCGGGTGGGGAAGGGGCGAACTCCTCGGAAGTGATGGCCACCCCAATCGCCGCACCGGCGGGAGTGGTCGCGACGCCCGGCAACGCGCACGTGCAGCTCAACTGGAACGCCGTCGCGGGCGCGACCGGCTATGACGTGCGCCGCTCGACGACCAGCGGCTCCGGCTACGTCTCCATCGCCACTCCGGCCACGAACAGCTACGACGACACCACGGCCGCCAACGGCACCACCTACTACTACGTCGTCATCGCCACCAATGCGAACGGCATCAGCGTGCCGAGCACCCAGGTGAGCGGCACGCCTGCGTTGCCGGGCAAGATTGTGATCAGCCAGGTGTACGGCGGAGGCGGCGCGAACACCGGCACTCCCACCTACAAGAACGACTACGTCGAGCTGTTCAACGCAGGCGGAAGCGCGGTGACCATCTCCGGCTGGTCGCTTCAATACGGCGCGTCGACCGGCAACTTCGGTTCGTCCGCCACGAACATCTACACGTTCGGCGCCGGCATCTCGATCCCGGCCGGCAAATATCGGCTCGTGCAGTTGGGCGCCGCCGGCAGCGTCGGCGGAACGTTCCCCGTCACGGCGGACGACACCACCACGAACCTCACCATGTCCGCCGCGAGCGGCAAGGTTGCGCTCGTGAACAGCAGCACCGCTCTCGCC
>JALYOB010000120.1 GCA_030857085.1 Acidobacteriota bacterium
TGCCCGAAGGGCGGATGAGGGGCGGCGCAAAACGGCGCTAAGCCGCGCCGATTCGCTCGATGTCCAGCTTCCTGGAGTACGCCGCCCACACCACGGCCCCCGCCGCGATGACGAGCATCATGATCCCGTTCAAGGTCAGGTCTAGGCGGTGATTCGCGAGCAGCGTGGCCGCGTGCTCCAGCGTCGTGGCGAGGAAGAGCGTGAGCAGCCACGCAAGCGGATTCGTTCCGAGGATGTGACGGGCGATCAGCCAGGCAATGAGTGCGGCGGCAAGGGCGCGGATGAGCATCAGCGGCAGCTGCGCCGTCGTCGCGGAAGGATCGAGCATCGCGAAGAAGAGCGCGATGATGGTGATGATTGCGGTGTGTTTCGGCAGTGCGCTCACGAACAGCGCCACCGCGGCCGCGCCGATGATCGCGAGAACGAACGCCTGCGCGCTTTCGAACAGCGCCGGGAGCGGCGTGGCGACGATGGATGGGGCATCGAGCGTGATCGTCTGCGCGGCGGGAAATGCGTTCTCGACGTACTGTCCCGCCACGCCGCCAACCGCGACGATCGAGATCGCAGTCAATGCAGCGACTGCGGCGCCGCGGCCGAAGCGCGCGCGTCCCTCGCGCGAGAACGCGCCGAATGCGTTCGGCAGAACGGCGTCGATGCCGGCGAGCGCGAGGAAGATCAAGCCGGATTGCATGCCGATCTGGCGCACGAACTCGGTGATCAGGCCGACGCGGAACGTTTCCCACGCCACGTTCGTGCTGTAGCGGAACAGCAGATCTTCGCTGCGGGTGAAAAAGCGCGCGAGCGGAATGATCGCGAGAAAGAGCGTCCAGCGTGCGGCGCGGCGCCACGGCAACCCATTCGCGCGCGTCGCGACGACGAGACCGGCAATGACCAGGGCGAGCAGCGCGACGTAGCCGGCCATCTTCAGCCAGAACAGCACGAGGTTCATCAGCGTCTGCGTTTCGGCTTCGCGATACACGCTCTCCGGCACTTTGATCGTCTTGTGAAACTGCGTCACCTCGGCACCCGCGACGCGCACGCTCACGCGGCGAAAGGCATGCGGCGCGAGCGGCGTCCTCTCGTCGAAATGAAAGAGCCAGTCGCGGCGCGCCGGCTGCTGAAAGCTCAATGCTTCCTTCAGGTCGAACGCATTCGCATTCACGCCGAAGCGCTGGAACGCGGCGCGGGCGAGCGGCAGCGCCTCGTTCTGCGTCAGCGAGGCCGCGGGGCGCGCCTCATCCTGATACTTGTGATAGCCGATGACACGCGAGGTGCGCGGATCGACTTCGATGAATGCTTCTTCTTTCTGCAGCGGCGAAAAGAAGCGAACGGTCCACGTCCCTGCTTCGATGCGCGTGCGGAAGATCGCGAGGAGGCGCTCGATTGACATTCCGCGGCGCACGAGCCAGGTCGCGGCGTCGTTGTCGAAGCCCGCGGGCGAGCCTCCTTCTTCGCGCGCCGACTCGCGGTTCCATGAGCGGAATCCTTCCACCGGCGCGGCAATCGCGTACGCGAACTCAGCGTCGCGCGGCAAGGCGGTGCGCGCGATTTCCTTCGCCCGCTCTTTGGTGATGCGGTAATCGATCGCGTCCTGCGGGGAGCGCGGCCGGAAGGCGATGGCGATCGCTGCCGCGACGACGAGAGCGATGCAGATCGCGATGCGCGTGCGCGTCAGCGGCGCCGCGGGTGCGAGCGTGAGGACTTCATGTTGCGGCGTGGCTGCCGCCACTTCTTCTGCAGGCGCGGTCTCGATCTTTTCGTTCGACAGCTCCGCGTCGTCGATGAACCCTTTGTTGCGGATGTAGAGGACGATCGAGGCGGCGAACGGAATCACGAACACCATGCACGCGAGCCCCGCCGAGACGGCGTAATACGTATTGCCCGACGAGAGCAGCACCGACGCGGTGTAGACCGAGTCGACGGTGTAGTGCCAGATGAGCAGCGGCAGTAAGCCGAAGCGCTCCATGAGCAGTCCGGCGACGATGCCGACGAATCCCACTTCCACGCCCCGAATCCAGAACGGCTGATTCGGATAACCGGAATGGCCGAAGCCCCAGATGAACGCCGAGAGCAGAATCGCCGCGAGGCGCGAACGCGTCACCCGCTGAATGAACGGAATGGAGAACGCGCGCGACAGAAATTCTTCGGAAAAGGCGGGGAAAAAGCCGGCGAACATCACCGCCGCCCATGGCAGCGCGCTGTTGAGGATGTCGTCGTACGGCACTTCGGCCGGAGCCCACGCGCCGTAATGATTCGCGACGAGATAGAAGACCACCTGATAGGCGACGAACAGCGGCACGAGCGTGTAGCCGATGACAAACGAAAGGAACACGCGCCGCGACGCGAGCGCGCGCATGTTCCAGAGGCGCGGCATCGCGAGCTGTTTCGGCAGCCGCTGGCGATAGAGCACTTCGCCCGCGCCGCAGACGACGATCAGCAGCATGGCCGTGCCGATCGCGCCGACTGCGGAGAAGAAGACGCGCTGCGCGACGAACGCTGCGTACGACTGCGTGGTCTCGTACGACGCGAGCTGCGAAGGTATCGAGTTCAGCGAGTCCGCGCCGACGAGAATCACGCTGGCGATGCCGATCGCCGCGAGAAAGCGCAGGGCGAGCTCGCCGCGCCGCAGCCTCGCGATGAAGGTGGCGATGGCCGCGATCATCAGCGCGACCATGAAGATTAGATCGACGGACCCGGCCGCGGAGTTTTTCGAACGCAGCTCGCTGTAGCCGCGCAGCCAGACGTCGGGGACGCGCAGCCGCTGCGAGTAGCCGCTGATGACCGTGCCGTCGACCGTGACGGTGTGGCGATACGCAGCTCCGGCCGGACGGATGGACGCCGATTCCCACGTGTAGATGCGCTGGATGCGATGCGGCAGGCGGCGCTCGCTCGTGTCGACGAGCTGCAGTTGCGTGACGTCGACGCCGAGGCTGATGAGGAAGTCTTCGGGCAGTTTGGCGAGCGCGCCGGGAAGCGCCCGCTCCTCCGGGATCGTGTGGTGAAACGCCACCACCTCGCCGGTCGGCGCAACGTCGACGCTCACTTCTTCTTCGACCAGAGGACGGAACCAGCGGTGATGCCAGTACCAGACCCGCACCGACTCGCTCGTGAGCCGCGACGCTTCTTCGAGTCCGAGCGAGCGCTCGAGAAAAATGCGCGCGTTGTCGTCGCCGTCGAAACTCGCCGCATGCTTCATCGGCCGCGTGTCGACGCTGAGCCGTTTCACGAGCCGCTCGGCGATGGGCGTGGACGTCTCACGATCGAACCGGAAATCGATCGCCGCCTGCGGAAACGCGGTGTCGAAGTAACGCGCGACCACGCCGACCGCCGCAATCGTCAACGCGATGCAGAGCGCGATGAGGAGCCAGTCGGATTGGTGGAGTTTGCGGTGCATTGCGGTTGTCCGTTGTCCGTTCAGGGAGCCGTGTCGCAAACGGACAACGGATAACGGACAACCTGTAACCTACAACAGCCCCGTCAGAATCAAATCCGCAACCTGCTCGGCCTGCTCGGGAAGGTCGTACTCCTTTTCCGAGAGAATCCACGACGTCACCATTTCATCGAGGACGCCGAAGATCGATTTGGCGGCGAGCTGCGGGTGGACGTTGCGGCGGAAGGTGCCTTCCTGCTGGCCATGCTCGACGATCTTGCGGATGACGTTGAGGTAGTCGGCCACTTCCTGCTGCGAGAAGAGGCTCATGAATTTGAGGCTGTGGCGGAGCTCGACCTGCGAGACGACCGCCAGCGCGCGGTCGCGGCCGAGAGTTTCGAGGTGGTGGCGGACGGCGATGCGGAGCCGCTCGTCGGCGCGATTCACGTTCGACATGCTCTGTTCGAGCGAGTGGAGGTAGTTGCGCGTGTGCTCGCGGAAGATGGTGACAAGGACGTCTTCTTTGCCGTCGAAGTAGAGGTAGATCGTGCCGTCGGCGACGCCTGCGGCCTTGGCGATCTGCGCGACTTTGGCGTTGAAGTAGCCATGTTCGGCGAAGACGTCGACCGCCGCGCGGAGGATGCGCTCGCGTTTCGAGGTGCCACGGAAAGGCTGCGCTTCAGTCGCGGTCGGCATTGGCGAATGAATGCTCATTCAGCGCGAGGCGCGGTGTCAAGTTTGGAGTGCGGCGACGCGAGTCGCCGCTTTGGCTCGTCACTGCAGAAAGTGAAGAGTGAAAGCGGTGACTGGCGTCACCGCACTCCAAAACGCTCGCGAAGCTCGCGTAGAAACTCGTCGTCGCGTACCTCGCTCCGCTTCCCCTCGATCATCGCGAACACCTCTTCCCTCGACGCGCTCGCGCTCACGGGATAAATGTGCAGATGGAGATGCGGGGTCATGATCCCGAGCTTCATCACGATCGCGCGCTGCGCGCCGGTGCTCTCGAGCAGCACGCGCTCCGCGTCGCGAAAAACGCGCGCGACATGCAGCCATTCGTCTTCCTCCAGCCCCGACGCGTTTTCCGCGTGCGTCTTCGCCACCACCATCGCGTGACCGCGCGGCGACCAGTCGGGATGGAGCAGTATCCACGCGTGCTCGTCTTCGAACACGAGCTCGCCCGCGCTCGCGAGATCGTCGCAGAAAACGCAGCTCACTTCTGCAACTCGGTCGTCCAGTTCGTGACCAGCGTGATCGGCGGTTCTTCCGCGTCGATGAGCGTGTTGACGAGAAAACGGTTGCCGTCGGGCGTGACGTCGTAGAAGGGCGGCGGCTGCACTTTCAGCGGCACGGTAAACAGCGCAACCGGCGTTGCCGCTTCGAATCTTTCTCCCGTCGTCACCGCGGCGGACATCACGCGCCGCTGCTCGGTATCGATGTAGAACAGCTCACGGCCGTCGCTCCGCCACAATGGCGTGCCGCCGCCGTTCGTCGATACCTGCCATTTCCCCGCCCCCTCGGGGAACGTCGTCACGTAGACCTGCGCGGCTCCCGATTCGACCATCGTGTACGCGAGCCAACGCCCGTCGGGCGAGAGTCTTCCGTCCGTCTCGAGGGCATCGCTCTGCAGAACGGGGAACGGCCGCCGCCCATCGAGCGGCAACGCCCAGATGTCCACCTGGGACGCGGAGCCGATCTCTTCGCGGTTGTAGATGATGTAGCCGCTCGTCCAGTCGGTCGGGTACTCATTGGGCGTGCGATCGTTCAGCACGGGCGTCTCGACCGACTTGCCGGTCAGCGTTCGCTTCAGCAGGTCGTACAGCCCCGTGCGGTCGCTCGCGAACAGCACCGCGTTGCCGTCCGGCGAAAAGATGGGGCTCTGTTCGTTGTACTGCTCGTACGTGAGGCGCGCGCGCACGCCGCGGTCGACGTCGAAAATCCAAATGTCGGCAGGGTCGCCGACGCTGGCCGCCACCTGCGCACCATCGGGCGCGATGCGCACATCGAAATACTCGTCGGCCTGGCCGAGGGTGCCGAGACGCTTGCCGCTGCGATCAAACCAGACGAGCTCCGTCTTCGAGCCGCTCGACCCTTCCTGATAGACGAGCGTGCCCGTTGGAGAGGCATCGAAGACGGCGCGGAAGAATCCCTTGTCGTAGCGGACGCTCTCCGCGATCGGCACCGGATCGCCGCTCACCGCGAGATCGTCCGGATCGAACGGCTGTGCGACCAGTTTTCCCTCGAGTGCATAGAGGAGATGTCCGGCTGCATAGACGCCGTTCGACCGCGCGCGCACGACCAGTTTCGACGCGCCGCCATCGACGGACGAGACGTAGATCGCATTCTCGCCGCTGGTCGCTTCCGCGGTGTGACTGCCGGCGAGGTAGATGAAATGCTTGCCGTCCGGAAGGAAACGAGGAAAGCGGTGGGTCGTCTCGTGCCGCGACACGTCCAGCTTCGTGACCGGAGTGACCTTTCCGCCGTTCGCGCTGACTTTCGAGAGGCCGGCGCGCCAGTGATGCGAATAGACGATCACGTCGTCCGCGCCCCACGCGCCGCCGCGCGAGTCGATCACCTCGCTGGTGATGGTGACGACTGCGCCGCCTGTCGGCGCGACGCGTTTGAGCTTTCGCCTCGCGAAGAATGCGATCTGTTTGCTGTCGGGCGACCAGAACGGATACCCGGCGCCCTCGGTGCCCGCGAGCGGCTGCGCGTCGCTGCGATCGAGTCGCCGCACCCACAGCCGGAACACTCCGTCGGTTTTCGCGATGAACGTGATGTATCGCCCGTCGGGTGAGATCGTGAGGTCTGCCGCTCCGTCGCCGGTGAACTGGAAGCGCGTCCCTTTCGGCGGCAGGACCGACGCGCGTGTGACTGCTGCCGGGACGTGCCTCGACTTCCACGCCAGTGCGCCGGCGATGGCCGCGGACGCGAAAAAGAGCGCCGCCAGCGTCCACGCGAGCATCTCCCGTCTGCGGCGGCGCTCGACGACCGGGCGAGGGACGCCGGCCGCGGAGTCGCCTTCTTCGATCGCACGCAGCGATAGAAGGATGTCGTGCATCGTCTGCCAGCGGTCGTCGGCGTTCTTGGCGAGGCAGTTGCGCACGAGCCGCTCGAGCGCGGGCGGCGTGAGCGGCTGCACCTGCGAGAGCGGCGGCGGATCGCGATCGACGATCGCGGCGATGACGCTCGTGCGCGTCTTTCCGTCGAATGCGCGCCTGCCGGTGATCATCTCGTACAGCACTGCGCCGAACGCGAAGATGTCGGTGCGCGCGTCGGCGTTCAGTCCTTCGAGCTGCTCGGGCGCCATGTACTGGAACGTCCCGACGATCGTCCCCTCCGCGGTGAGCGACTTCTGCATCGTCAGCGCGTCGCCGTCGATGATCGGCGTGGCGGTTTTCGCGAGACCGAAATCGAGCAGCTTCGCGCCGCCGCGCGTGAGCATCACGTTCGCCGGTTTGAGATCGCGATGGACGATGCCCTGACGGTGCGCTTTGTCGAGCGCATCTGCGATTTCGATGGCGATGCGCACCGCCTTGTCGACCGGCAGCGGGCCTTTGCCGAGGCGGTCCGCGAGCGTCTCTCCTTCGAGATACTCCATGACCAGGTAGTCGATCCCCTGATCATTTCCGACGTCGTGGATCGTGCAGATGTGCTGATGCGAGAGCTGCGAGATGAGGCGCGCCTCGCGCTCGAAACGCTGCTTGAGCTGCGTGTTCGACGCGAATGCAGCGGGCAGCACTTTGATCGCGACGGTGCGGTCGAGACGCGTGTCGCGCGCGCGATACACCTCTCCCATGCCGCCCGCGCCGGCCGGCGCGACGATCTCGTAAGGACCGAGTCGCATCCCACTGTTCAGCATTTTTCGTGTTGCGGAGACGCGGGGGATTATCACCTGAACGCGCTCCTATAATCCGCCGCCATGCGCATGATTCGTTTTGGCCGTACGAATGTTCAGGTCTCGGCAGTGTCGTTGGGAACGTGGGGGCACGGCGGGCCGCGCGTGACGGACGAGGGGGCGTCGGTCGGCTGGAGCGGTCACGATGACGACGCGGCGAAGGAAGCGATCGTCGCCGCATATCGCAACGGCATCACGCATTGGGACACGGCGGACGCATACGGCGACGGCCACGCGGAAGAGTTGATCGGGCAGCTGTGGGACCAGGTGCCGCGCGAGGAGATTTTTCTCGCCACGAAGTTCGGCTACATCTACGGCCCCGCGAATCATCCGTACGATCCGAAGTTCATGCGCGAACAGGCCGAGCGTTCGCTGCGCAACATGCGCACGGACGTGCTCGACCTGCACTACTTTCATCACTGCGACTTTGGTCCGAATGATCAGTATTTCGACGGCGCGCTGGAGACGATGCATCGCCTTCGCGACGAAGGAAAGGTGCGCTTCATTGGCCTCTCCGACTGGGATGCGACGCGGCTCATGCGTTTCGTCGATCGCGTGAATCCGGACGTCGTGCAGCCGTATCGCAATCTGGTCGACGACGACTACGAGTCGTCGGGTCTGAAGCAGTGGGTCGATGCGCACGACATCGGTGTTGCCTTCTTTTCTCCGATCAAGCACGGCCTCCTCCTCGGCAAATACGACCAGCCCGTGCAATACGGCGAAGGGGACTTTCGCAGCGGCGTGGAAGACTTCCGCAATCCGGAGGCGATCGAACGCTACAAACGCGCCGCGGCGGCGATGCGCGAGCGTTTCGCGAATCACTCGGAGCCTGTGCTGCATGCGGTGATCGGCGCACTCCTCACCGGCAATGCGACTGCATGCGTTCTGTTAGGCCAGCGGAACCCCAAACAGGTTGCCGCCGCGGCGGCGGTGGGGGAGGCGTTGTCGCAGGAGGGTGCGGAGTGGGTGAGGGCGGAGTACCGGGGCGTATAATTTCGACGTGGCCGATCGCCGCGATTGGGTCGAGAGGAAGTTCCGCATGGGTGCGGAGCCACCGGACGACTACGCCGACCGCCTTACTCCCGAAGAGCGCGTTGCGCTGGTCGAGGAGCTCACGAAATCACAATGGATGTGGCAAAGTGGAACTCTCGATGAACCGGAATTTCGTCGAGATGTTGAGCGAATTATCCGACGAGGGCGCTGAATTTCTCGTCATCGGCGCACACGCCGTCGCGGCGCACGGATACATCCGCGGCACTCGCGACCTCGACGTCTGGATTCGACCAACTCGCGACAATGCCGAACGTGTCTTCCGCGCGCTCGTGAGGTTTGGCGCGCCGTTGCGCGACGTGACGGTCGAGGATCTGTACGCTCCTGAGCGCATTTACCAACTGGGCGTGGAGCCGTATCGCATCGACTTCATCACGACGCCGACTGGTCTCGACTTCGCCGAGGCGTGGTCTTCGCGTGTTGCGATCCGTGTCAACGGCCGAGAGTTCCCGTTCGTGAGCAAAGCGGATCTGATCCGTGCGAAGCGCGCGACGGCTCGCCCGCAGGATCTCGTCGACGCTGACATGCTCGAGAAGCGTCAGTAATCCAGCACCAGCCGCGCCGCGCGCTCGATCATCTCCACGCTCACCAGATACGCATCCTCCAGCGGCGGCGAGTACGGCACCGGCGTGTCGAGCGCGCCGAGCACACGGATCGGCGCGTCGAGGTATTCGAACGCTTCTTCCTGGATGATCGCGGCGATCGATTCGCCGATCGAGCCGGTGCGGGCGTCTTCGTGCACGATCAGCACGCGGTTGCAGTGGCGCGCCGCGGCGAGGATCGTTTCGCGGTCGAGCGGCACGAGCGTGCGGAGGTCGATCACCGCGCATTCGTAGCCGTCTTTCGCCAGCGTCTCGGCGACCTGCATCGCGTCGTGCACGTACGCGCCGTACGAGATGATGGCGAGGTCGTCGCCCGCACGGCGCAACGCCGCTTTGCCGATCGGCAGCGGCTGCGGTGCTTCTTCGCCCAACGCCTGTTTGATCTTCGGATCGCGATAGAGCGCGATGTGTTCGTAGTAGAGAACGGGATCGGGATCGTTTGCGGCGGCGATCATCAACGCACGCGCGTCGTACGGCGTCGACGGCGCAACGATCTTGATTCCGGGCGTGCGATAGAACCACGCCTCGGTGTTCTGGGAGTGATACGGCCCGGCGTACCGCAGTCCGCCCCACGGCATGCGCAGCACGATGGGAACTTCGCCTCCCCAGCGATAACGAATCTTCGCCGCGTTGTTGACCAGCGCGTTGAAGCCGGTGGCGACGAAGTCGTTGAACTGCATCTCGCCGATCGGCCGCATCCCCGCCAGCGCCGCCCCGGTGCAAACGCCAATCGTCGCCGCCTCGGACAAAACGGAATTGATGATGCGATCGCCGAACTCTTTCAGCAGAGGACGCAGCAGCAGAAACGCGTTGCCGTACTTGCCGCCGACGTCTTCGCCATAGACGAACGCACGCTCGTCGGCGCGCAGCACGTCGGCGACGCCGAGCATCACCGCTTCGAGGA
>JALYOB010000542.1 GCA_030857085.1 Acidobacteriota bacterium
GAGTAAGGGCGTCCAGGCATGACCGCCCTGGCAACTCGCCACACGCTACTCGCTACTGCGCGTTCGAACAGTTCCGCCGCCATTTGCCTCTTCACTGTCAATGAACGCGCACCATCGCGCTCTCGTGCTCCGCGCCCAATCCGGCGATCGCGAGGCATTCGATGCGCTCCTGCGCGAGATCGCTCCCGCGCTGCTGCGTTACGTCACGCGGGTCAGCGGCGATGCTGCGCTGGCGCAGGACGTGGTGCAGGAAACGCTCATCGTGATCGTGCGGAAGATCGCGTGGCTGAACGATCCGTCTCTGTTTCGCGCGTGGGCGTACCGCATCGCCTCGCGTGAGGCATTTCGCGCGTTGCGCAAAGCGCGGCGGTTCACCGGTGAGCCGCTCGAAGAAGTCGCCGTCGACACCATCGACGACGATCCGTGGCAGCGCGAGCGCCTTCTCGCCGCCATCGATCGTCTCTCGCCGGCGAGCCGCGCCGTCGTCACCCTCCATTACCTCGAAGACATGCCTCTGTCAGAAGTCGCGGCCGTCCTCGACCTCGGCATCGGCACCGTGAAGTCGCGACTGGCCTACGGCCTCGCGCAACTCAGAAAGGAGAGCTCCTCATGAACGAACTCGATCAGATGCGCGCGAATGCTCTGAAGAAAATGGATGCGGCAGAACGCTGGTTCAAACTCTCGCTCTTCGGTGCACTCGCATTCGAAAGCGCATTCACAATCGGCATTCTGTTTTTCGCACGCTACCGCGATCCACTGCACATGCTCATCCTCTGCTGCACCGGCGTGATCTACATGCCGATCGTGCTCGGTCTCGTCGCGTTAGGCGCACATGTCAATCGGTGCACGCTGCGGGTGCTGGCGCGGCTGGATGACATTGACGTTGCGCATACGCGGAACTAAGCACGAGTGTCGCGGAGGCTTGGCCTGCCAGCGGGGTCCGGGGCCCGCGGCCCCGGCCGCCGGAGGCCTCTCGGCACCTTCCACGACGGCGTCGGCATCGCCGCCTACTGGGGCGACAACGTCTCGCACATCCCTGTCTATCCACTCCCGCTGATCCCTCCGAAGCCCGTGCTACGATTCCGCCCCTGAGCGGCGACCATCTCCCTCCCGGCGCCGACTCGTCATCGCTGAATCCAACCACGGAGACGAGCAACACGTGTCGACACCTGAGACCCTGACGCGCACGCAGTTCACGCGCGAGAGCATCATCGACGACTATCGCATCGCGGTTCGCAGCCGCCACGCGTCCCTCATCGGCCGCAAGGAAGTCCTCACCGGCAAGGCGAAATTCGGCATCTTCGGCGATGGAAAGGAAGTCGCGCAGCTCGCCTGGGCGCGCGCATTCCGCAGAGGCGACTGGCGCTCCGGCTATTACCGCGACCAAACCTTCATGTTCGCCCTCGGCGCAGCGACGCTCGAGGAGTTCTTCGCGCAGCTTTATGCGCACGCTGACGTCGAGCACGACCCCTGGTCCGGCGGACGCTCGATGAACGCGCACTTTGCGTCGCGCTATCTCGACGCGAACGGCAACTGGGTCGATCAGACCGCGGCGTACAACGTCTCGGCCGACATGTCGCCGACCGGCTCACAGATGCCGCGCCTCGTCGGGCTGGCGTGGGCCTCGCGCCTCTATCGCGAGCTTGGTCTTCCCGAGGCCGCACAGTTCTCGCGCAATGGCGACGAGATCGCGTGGGGCACGATCGGCAACGCCAGCACCGCGGAAGGAATGTTCTGGGAGTCGCTCAATGCCGCGGGCGTGATCGGCATCCCGATGATCGTCTCGATCTGGGACGACGGCTACGGCATCTCCGTTCCCAACGAATACCAGATCACCAAAGGCAACCTCTCCGAACTCCTCAAAGGCTTCCAGCGCGAGCCGCGCACGAAGCAGGGCTTCGACGTCTACACGGTGAAAGCGTGGGATTACGCCGCGTTGTGCGAGACCTACATCGCCGCCGCGACGATCACACGCAAAGAGCACGTGCCCGCGATCATCCACGTCACCGAAGTCACGCAGCCGCAGGGACACTCGACCTCCGGCTCGCACGAGCGCTACAAGTCGAAAGAGCGCCTCGAATGGGAAGTCGAATTCGACGGCATTCGCAAAATGCGCGACTGGATGATCACGCAGGGCATCGCATCCGCGCAGGAGCTCGACGACCTCGAGAAAGAAGACGTCGCGATGGTGCGCGACGCGCAGCGGCGGGCGTGGGAGGCGTATCGCAAGCCGATCGACGCCGAGGTGCAGGAGGCGCTGACGATTCTCGAGCGGCTCGGTGCAATGGAGTTGCGCAGCGAACTGCAGCGCAATCAGGCGCCGTTCCGCCGCGACGCGGTGCGCGCCGTGGCATCCGCAGTGATCACGAAGCGCGATGAAGACGCCGCCCGCTGGCTGCGCGAGCGGCAGAGCGAAGGAGACGCGCGTTACGACGCGCATCTCTACAGCGAGTCCGAGCAGGCCGCACTGCGCGTGGAAGAAGTCCGCCCGCAGTACGCCGATGACGCGCAGACGCTCAACGGCTTCGAGATCCTCAATCACTGCTTCGATCACGCACTCCGCCGCGACGCGCGCATCGTCATCTTCGGCGAAGACGTCGGCCGCCTCGGCGACGTCAATCAGGGCTGCATGGGGCTGCAGGAAAAGTACGGCGTCTGGCGGGTGATGGACACCGGCATCCGCGAATGCACGATCGTCGGACAGGCGATCGGCGCCGCGATGCGCGGCTTCCGCCCCATAGCAGAAATCCAGTACCTCGACTACATCCTCTACGGACTGCAGATCATGTCCGACGATCTCGCGACGCTGCGCTGGCGCTCCGCGGGCGGACAGAAGGCACCGGTCATCATCCGCACGCGCGGCCATCGCCTCGAAGGAATCTGGCACTCCGGCTCGCCGATGGCCGGCATCATCAACCTCGTGCGCGGCATGTACGTTTGCGTCCCGCGCAACATGACCCAGGCCGCCGGCTTCTACAACACGTTGCTCCGTTCCGACGACCCGGCGATCGTGGTGGAAGTGCTCAACGGCTATCGCTCGAAAGAGAAGCTTCCTTCGAACATCGCCGAGTTCACCCTGCCTTTAGGCGTGCCTGAAGTCCTGCGCGAAGGCAAAGACGTGACGCTGGTTTCATATGGCGCGACGCTCAAGATCGTCATGGAAACGGCCGACCTTCTGGCGCAGTCGGCGATCGACGCGGAAGTGATCGACGTGCAGACGCTGCTGCCCTTCGATCGCACCGGCGTCATTGTCGAGTCGCTGAAGAAAACGAATCGCATCGTGTTCATCGACGAAGACGTCCCGGGCGGCACGAGCGCCTTCATGATGCAGCAGGTGCTCGACCGCGACGGCGGCTACGAATGGCTCGACTCGAAGCCGCTCGCGATCGCGGCGAAGGACCACCGCCCGAGCTACGGCTCCGATGGCGACTACTGGTCGAAACCGAATCGCGAGTCGATCTTCGCGAGCGTGTACGAGATGCTGCGCGAGTCGAACCCCCGCAAGTACGTGAAGATCTTCTGATTTGGAGTGCGGGGG
>JALYOB010000121.1 GCA_030857085.1 Acidobacteriota bacterium
CCGCGACACAGCTGCTTCATTTCGCACGAGTGTCGCGGAGGCTTGGCCTGCAAGACGGGTCCGGGCCCGTGGGCCCGGCCGCCGGAGGCCTCCCGTCGTTCCGACCCGAATAGCACAAGTCGCGTATGTCAATTGAAGACAACTGCTACTCTGCGCCCATGCGGCTGGCAGTCAACATCGATCACATCGCAACGATTCGTGAGGCGCGGAAAACCGATGAGCCGGATCCGGTAGCGGCGGCGATTCTTTGCGAGCTCGCGGGCGCGCAGGGGATCACGGTTCACCTGCGCGGCGACCGGCGCCACATTCAGGATCGCGACGTCGAGCTGTTGCGGAAGACCGTCACGACGCACCTGAACGTCGAGATGGCGGCGACGACGGAGATGGTGCGCATCGCGCAGACGGTGAAGCCGCACCAGGTCACGCTCGTCCCCGAGCGCAAGGACGAAATCACGACCGAGGGTGGGCTGGATGTGGTGCTGCACTCGGGGAACGTGGAGAAGACGATCGCGCACCTGCTGGACGCGCGCATCGACGTCTCGATCTTCGTCGATCCCGATCTCGAACAGATCCGCCAGTGCCACAAGTTGAAGGCACCGAAGGTGGAGATCAACACCGGCAAGTTCGCCGACTCGTGGAAGACCGGCGACTGGCGCTCGGAGCTTGAGAAGATCGCCACCGCCGCCCGCGCGGCGAAGAAGCTCGGCCTCACGGTCCTGGCCGGCCACGGCCTCACCTACCGCAACATCGACGCGATCGCGACGGTCACGGAAATCGAGGAGCTGAACATCGGCCACTCGATCATCGCCCGCGCGGCAATGGTCGGCCTCGACGCGGCAGTACGCGAAATGGCCGCGTTGATGCGCAATCCGCGCAGACTTGCGTTGAGGTAACGACCGGAGGCCTCCGGCGGCCGGGCCACGGGCCCGGACCCGTCTGGCAGGCCAAGCCTCCGCGACACTCGTGCGAATGCAATGGACTCTGTCGCGGAGGCTTGGCCTGCCAGCGGGGTCCGGGGTCCGCGGCCCCGGCCGCCGGAGGCCCCCCGTCAAGCTCGCAACTCGCGCAGTCGCCGGCGCAGAGTTGCGCGGCGCGTGCGATCGGCGCGTGGGGAGAAGCGCTCCTCTTCGTACAGCGCGATGAGCGGCTCGAGCGCTTTCGCGGCGTCGGGCTGCTGCGCGTGCAACTCGCGTAACGCCTCTTCCATCGTCATCGCCGGGCCGACCTCGATGCCGTGCTCTTTGAGGTGACGTGAGAGCACGTCGAAGAGCGGCCGCTGCCGGCGCGCGAGTGTGATTGCGATGACGCCGAGTGTCAGCACGATTGCGAGCAGCGTCACGAATGATGGCGAGGCGATCGCCTGCGTTCCGTTCGCCAGCTCTGCGCGCAGCGACGCCATCGTGGTGCGAGACCAGTCGATCAGATCTTCGGCGAGCGAGAGCTGATCGCCGAGACCGAACGTGAGGACGTAGCGGTCCCAGATGAACGTGAGCGAATCGCCGAGTGCGGAGAGATATTCGCGCAGCGGATTCGCCGACTCCGAGCCGGGACGCAGCGAGGGCGGCGTCGCGTCGTACGTGAGCCAGCGGCTGCCGTCCCACACCTCCGCCCACGCATGTGCATCCTCGCGGCGGATTGCGTAATAGCCGGTCAGCGGATTGAGGCGACCCGCATAAAAACCGCCGACGATGCGCGCGGGCACGTCGAGTGCGGTGAGCAGCACCACCATCCCTGCCGCGAAGTATTCGCAATGTCCCTCGCGCTTGCGCAGCAGAAACTCGTCGAGCGACGCGGCGTCGCGCGATGCCGTTTCATTCGTGATGTAGCGGAAATTGCGCAGCAGGTATTGCTCGATCAGTTCCGCGCGCACCTGCGGCCGCGTTTCGTTGCCGACGATGGCGTGCGCGAGCGCGGCCACCTCCGGCGTGACTGGGTAGCGCACCGGTGCGACACGCGTGAGGCGCAGCGGCTCGGTCTGAAAGGCCATGTGCGCGGTGAGATTCACCGTGCCGTCAGCGTACGAGTAGTACGTGTCGCGCGCCGGACCTTCGTAGAGGCGGCCGGGATGGCCGTTCACCGAATACGTGCCGGAGGGGAGATACAACTTTCCGCGGAACGGCCGCTGCTGCACGATTACTTCGCCCTGGACGCCGCGCGGGTGCGCGATGACCGCGGTGCCGCCGCGCATCGGAACCTCGCGCAGGCCGCGCAGCGTCTGCGCCCACTCGCCATCGACGTAGCGGTCGTACACCATGCCGCGCAAACGGATCGGCGCGAAGATCGTCCGCGCGCGCTGATCCATCCAGACGCGCGCGACCACCGTTCCGTCGGCGACGCCGGGATGCGGACTGCTGAAATTGATCGTGTCGTTGAGCGCCGTCGAGCCGCCGGGCAGCGCGCTCGCGAGGCCGGAGACGAGCGGATTGCGCACGCGCGGCAGCAGCGGAAAGAGAAGCGATCCGATGAGAATCGAGCCGGCGAGATAGAACGTCGCCGCGCGACCGGAAGCCGGTTCCGCGTACGTTGCGCCGAGGGAGCGGACCGTCTCGATGTGACTGACGTACATCAGCTGGCGGAACATGAAGAACGCGAATGCGACGACGAACAGCACGACTGTGATGTGCGTCGACGTGGCGAGACTGGCCACGAAAATCAGGCCGGTCGTGAGCATCCGCTGCGCCTGGTTGTCGCGCTGCATCGACTCGGTCGGCTGATAGAACGCGATGAAGAGCACCAGGTGCGTCGATGCGGCGATCGCGCTGCCGCCGATGAACTGCCAGTCGATGAAGTAGAACGGCACGTAAGCGATCGCGAGCCAGCGCACGATGCGCGCAGGCAGCAGATCCGGCCCTTTCCCCATCGCCACGCGCACGGCGATGCCTGCCATCGCGAGATGGAAAATCGCGACCGGCAACTTGCCGATCGCGTTGGTAACGTACAGCGGCACGGCCGCGAACATCGTCAGCAGGAGCGTTTCGAGCTCGCGTCGTCTGCGCGTCATGCCGCGGCGCTCCCGTTCACGGAGAAAAAGATCGCATCGCGTTCGACGATCTGATGAACCGGCTCGTACGACGGCTCGAGCAATGCGAGCGCGCGAAACAGCTGCGATACCGGCTCCGATTCACGCGCGCGCACGGTCACGCGCGGCAGGGCCAGCGTGACATCGAGCCCGCGCGCGGCAGCGTGAAAGAGGAACGTCGCGGCGGACGAGATCATCTGCTCGAATTCTTCATCCGACGCCTGCTTCGGTTTGTACGGATCGACGACCACGTGCACCGACCGCGCGGCTTCCGCTTCGTGCTGCTTCATGATCCAGCGTCCGAGGCTTGCGGATTTCTTCCAGTGCACCTGGCGGAGCGAGTCGCCGCGCACGTACTCGCGAAACGAATGCAGCTCGCTTCCCGGGCCGGGCCGGGTGACATTGCTCTGCTCCCCCGTCGTCGGCAGGAATCGCTCCCGCGCCATCTCCTCGGCCACGATGCGTGGATAGACCACCACTTCGCTCGAAACGCGCAGGCGGCGCTTTTTCAGGAAGAATCCGAACGGATAGCGCGTGTACGAATCGATCGTGCCGACATGCGCGAGTCCGCGGCGCGCGAACAGAAACTCCGCGTTGACGGCGACGTCGCCGCGCGCGGGAACGAGAGGGACGAGCACCGGCGACGCGAGCGCTTCGGAGGTGAGCACGACGTCGCGCACGTTCCAGATGCGCGAGCTGTTGCGAATGTGCAGCGTGCCGCTCGCAGGCTTCCCCGCCCACGCTTCTTCGATGTCGCGAATCTCGACCGCGAGATGTTTGAGTCCACCCTTGGAGGCGATGCCGGAAAGGAGCAGACATCCGAGCATCAGCGAGACGGCGATGTAGATGGCGTTATTGCCGGTGTTGATCGCCGCGACCGCGAGCACGACCGTCGCGAGGACGTACGTCGTGCCCACTTTGGTGAGGCGGACGACGCCGTTGAATTCGAACGGCTGCGGCTGGGCGATCGCGGTCATGTCTACGTGAAGTGGAGATCCTCGGAAAAACGGGAGCTCGTGCTTAGCCTCGGAGGATGAGAAGTTGGTTTCTGCTGTTGCGTTCTGTCGTCGCCGACCCGGTCATCAGCGCTCGCGCGGGTGAGGCGTTACGCGAAGCGGCACTGCTCTGGTTCGTGTTCGCAAACCTGGATCGGCTCGTTTCCGATCGCCTGACCGCGGCCTGGGCCTTCAGCCACATGTCTGCATCGTTCGTCGTGTGGGTTTTCGGCGTGTATATTGAAAAGAGTCTCGAAAGGAGGCAGCGATGAGAGAGTACATCTCGTTGTTTTCGTTTCTCGCCTTCACCGGCATGATCGGCGCGCTCGGAATGCTCTCGAACTACCTTCGAGCGAAAGACGAGCAACGGAACGCGCACAAAGAGGACAAGTAGCTCTCTACTCCTCGTGCTTCTCACCGCGGCACCGCAATCTCGTTCACGATCCGCTGGATGAACTTCCCCTCGGCAGACGTCTCGCCGCGGCTCATGCGGCGATCCTTCATCACGATGCGATGCGACAGCACCGGGCCGGCGAGACGCTTGATGTCTTCAGGAATCACGAAGTCGCGCCCGCACACCAGAGCCAGCGCCTGACACGCCTTAAAGTACGTGAGCGCGCCGCGCGTCGACACGCCTAACGCGACGTCGCCGTGCGTGCGCGTGGTCTGCACGATCAGCATCAGGTACTCGACCAGCGCCTCGCTCACATGCACTGAGCTGACGCGCTCCTGCAGCTCGCGCACTTCGTCCGCTTCGAGCACCGGCTCGAGATGCTCGAGCGCGTTCTGACCGCCGCCCGCACGCAGCAGCGCTTTCTCGTCGGCCGCATTCGGATATCCGATCGTGAGCTTCATCAGGAAGCGGTCGAGCTGCGATTCAGGAAGCGGATACGTACCGACGTGTTCGATCGGATTCTGCGTCGCGATCACGAGAAATGGATCGGGCAGCGGCATGTGCCGCTTCTCCAGCGTAATCGTTCCTTCGCTCATCGCCTCGAGCAGCGCCGACTGCGACTTCGGCGTCGCGCGATTGATCTCGTCCGCGAGCAGCACGTTCGTGAAGACGGGGCCGGAGACGAACTCGAACTCCTGCTGGTCCTGGTTGTAGATCGTGACGCCGACGATGTCCGCCGGCAGCAGGTCGCTCGTGAACTGGATGCGCTGAAACTCGAGCGAGAGCGAGCGCGCCAGCGCGTGCGCGAGCGTGGTCTTGCCGACGCCCGGAACGTCCTCGAGCAGGATGTGTCCTTTCGCCAGCAGCGCGGCGATGCAGAACTGCACCACTTCCGATTTGCCGCGGATGACGCGCTCGACGTTCGACTGGAGCGCGGAAATGCGGTCGAGCGTTCGCGATGGGAGTGGTTCTGTAGCCATGTCTTTTTGCTTACGTCGCGTGAGGCGCAAAAGTTCGCCTGCGGTTTCCGATCTAACGAAAAACGTGCCCGCCGCAATCCTTCAGCCGAGCGCCGCGGCGGCGGCGAGCGCAAGCTGACCTGGCTCGACCGGCTTGCGGACGAACTCGGCAAAGCCCGCTTCCATTGCCCGGCGATGGTCGTCCGCACCGCTGCCGATCGCGGAGACCGCGATCACCGGCACGTCCGAGAGCGCACGCACGCGCTGCACGAGGTCGTATCCATCCTCGCCCGGCATGGCGATGTCGCTGACGATCAGGTCGAATCGCTCGCGCGCAACGAGCGCCAGCGCATCCTTCACCGACTCCGCGCCGTCGACGGTCGCCCCGTATTGCTTGAGCATGGTCGCGAGCACGAGCCGCGCGTCGGGAGCATCGTCGACGACCAGAATTCTCTTGCCGCGCAACAGCGTCTTGTCGTCTTCGCGCGCCCACTTCGACGCGATCCCTTCGTCATGCCGCGCGAGCGGCAGATCGACGCGAAATGTTGCGCCGCGGCCGCGCCCTTCGCTCTCGACGCCGACCGTGCCGCCGTGCAGCTCCGTCAGATGACGCACGACCGCGAGCCCGAGGCCCAGGCCGCCGTATTCGCGGGAGGTGCTGCTGTCGGCCTGACGGAAACGATCCCAGACGTAAGGGAGGAACGCGGGATCGATGCCCCGTCCGGTGTCATGCACTTCCACCCGTGCCGACTTCCCCTGCAGCGACAACACGAGCCGCACGCTGCCGCCGGCATCGGTGAACTTGACCGCGTTCGAGACCAGATTCCAGACGATCTGCCGCAGGCGGCGTTCGTCGCCGCGGACGTGCAGCGAGTGCGACGCTTCATATGACAGCGTGAGCCGCCTCGCATCCGCCGCGGGCCGTGCGGCGGTCGCGACTTCTTCGACGATGGTCGCGAGATCGACCGTCTGCACGTCGAGATGCAACGTCCCCGCGACCACGCGCGAGAGATCGAGCAGATCGTCGATCAGCTCCCCTTGCGCTTTCGCGCTGCGGAGGATGGTGTCGACGGCGAGACGGCTGTTTTTCTCGTCCGTCATCCCGAGCTGGAGCATGTGCGCCCAGCCGCTGATCGCCGTGAGCGGCGTGCGCAGCTCGTGCGAAACCGTCGCAAGAAATTCGTCTTTCGCCCGATTCGCAGCCTCGGCGGCCTCGTACAGCCGCGCGTTGTCGATGGCGATGGCGGCACGGCGCGCGAGCTCTTCGATCAGCGGCAGGTCTTCGGAGGTGTAATGCCGCCGCGATTCGTTGTACGCCAGTACGAGCGCGCCGACCGTCCGTCCGCGCGCGCGCATCGGCGCAATGGCCCACGACGAGATCTGCAGCGCGCGTCCCAGCTCGACGATCTTCTCCGAGCCGAATGAGCCGAGGATTTCGTCCGTCATCTCTTCGACGAGTTGCGGCTTTCCGGACTTGAGCACATCCACCACCGGCTGCACGCCCGAAGCACGCACGAGCTGATCGAACTCGCGGATCATTTCGACGCGCGAGGGGTCGACATGCTCGACGACGATGCGGTCGTACGATTCCTCGAGCGCGACGTCGATCGCACACGAATCGGCAATCTCCGGCACACACACACGCGCCAGCTGCCGCATCGTCTCCTCGGTGCCGAGCGCCGATGCGAGCACTTCGCTCGCCCGGTTGATGAACGCGGCGTTGAACTCGTGCCGCTTGCGGTCATGAATGTCGGCAATGATGCCGACCCATTCGGTCGCACCACTGCGATCGGTCGACGGCACCGCGCGGATTGCAAACCAACGGTACTGGCCACCCACCACGCGCACGCGGATTTCGTCTTCGTAATAGGTCTTCTGCGCGAGCGCGGTCTGCCATCGTTCGAGCGTGCGCGGCGCATCCTGCGGATGCACGCCGTCCATGCCGCCGTGGAGGGCGAGCTGTTCGCGCGAGATGCCGGTGATGCGCGCCCACTCTTCCGCCCATTCGATGTTTCCGTTCGCGTCTGCGGTCCAGACGGCCTGCTGCACAGGCGTCGTCTCGATCAGCGTCCGGTAGCGCTTCTCACTCGCCCGCGCGCGCTGTGCCGCACTCCGGCGCTGCGCGGCGATGACGCTGACGCCGCCGGCGAACAGCGCGAACATCGCCAGGCGCAGCACGTCGGTCGCGCTGTGAATCGCAAAGTCGCCGCGCGGTTCGAAAATGAGGAACATCGCGCCGGTGAGCGAGAGCACGATCGCCACGAGCGCCGGACCCAGTCCGCCGACGATCGCCGCGGCGAAAACCGCGCACCATAAAAAGAAGAGGCGCATGGGCGCGAGCAACTCGGAGAGAGCGCTGGTGAGCACCAGCGCCGCAATCGTGAAGACGACCGCAGCCGAGTAGCGCCGCGTGGTACGCATCTAGAGCTTCTTGTAATCGGGACCGCCGCCGCCCTCCGGCGGCACCCACGTGATCACCTGATACGGATCCATGATGTCGCACGTCTTGCAGTGGAAGCAGTTCGTGAAATTGAGGAACGGCACGCGCCCGCGTCCGTCCGCGGTCGGCTGCGGCTCGTAGACCTGCGCGGGACAGAAGTGAAAGCACGGGTTGCCGAATTCTTCCGTGCAGCGCGTGATGCAGACCTCGGTGTCGAGGATCAGCAGATGCGCAGGCTGATTCTCGTCATGAATGACGCCGCCGTTGTAGACGTTTGTCACTTTGTCGAAGGTGTACTGGTTGTCGTACTTCACCTTCGCCGGCGGATGCGGATCATCCGAGCCGAAGTAGCGCTTGATGCGCTCCATGCGTGCCCAGCCCGCATGTCCTTCGAGCCGGTTCGCCATGCCGAAGCCGCGGCCGCCGGTCACCATTCCCAGTCCCGCGTTGATCAATCCCGCGAGCTGTCCGTTGTTGAACGCCTGATGGAAATTGCGCTGCGTCCAGAGCTCTTCTTTCGCCCACGACGCCTCGAACGCGGCTTCGTACTGCGAGAGTTGTGAGGCCGAGTAGTCTTCGCCGAGGAGCGCGCGGAATGCGGTTTCGGCGGCGAGGATGCCCGACTTGATCGCGAGGTGAATGCCTTTGAGGCGCGCGCCGTTGAGGAAGCCGCCCGAGTCGCCGAGGATCATGAAGCCGTCGCCATACAGCTTCGGCATCGAAAAGTACCCACCCTCGGGGATCGCCTTCGCACCCGCGGCGATCATCTTGCCGCCGCGCAGAATCGGCTGAATGGCCGGATGCAGTTTCAAACGCTGCAACTCGTTGTGCGGATCGAGCGTCGGGTTCTTGTGGTCGAGGCCTACCACGAGACCGATGTCGACGATGCGATCCTTCATCCCGTAGATGAAGGCGCCGCCGAACGTATCCATGTCCAGCGGGAAGCCGAGCGTGTGAATGACGCTGCCGGCGGGATAGCGATCGTCGGGCAGTTGCCAGAGCTCTTTCACGCCGACTGAATAAACCTGCGGATTCTTGCCCGCATACAGATCGAACATGCCCGCGAGCTGTTTTGCGAGCGTGCCGCGCGGACCTTCCGCGAGGATGGTCATCTTCGCGCGGACGTCGACACCCGGCTCATAGTTCGGCTTCGGCTGCCCGTTCTTGTCGATGCCTTTGTCGCCGGTGCGCACGCCCACCACGCGATCGTTTTCGACGAGCACGCGCGACGCGGCGAATTCAGCGAAGAGGTCGACGCCCATCTCGCCCACGATCGGCGCGAGCCAGCGTATGAGCTCACCGAGAGAGACGACGTAGTTGCCGTGGTTTTTGAGAGGCGGCGGCATGATCGGCGCCGCGATCTTTTTCGTCTCGGTGAGGTACCAGAACGAATCGGTCGTCACCGGCGATTCGACCGGGCAGCCGCGCTCGAGCCAGTCGGGCATCAGCTCGGCGATGCCGCGCGGATCCATGACCGCGCCGGAGATGCCGTGCGAACCGATCTCCTTCCCTTTTTCGAGAAGGGCGATGGAGATGCCTTCGAGTTTCTTCTCGGCATCCGATTCGTTGTGCTTCCGAATCAGCTCGGCGAGTCTGTATGCAGCTGCGAGCCCCGCCGGCCCCGCGCCGACGATGACGACGTCGACGTCGAGGGTCTCGCGCTCGATTCCCGGAAGTTCGGCCATTGAATTCTTTTGCTCCTCAGCGGTTTGCGGGACGCATTCTATGTGAAGGCTGCGCCGTGTCATCCCGAGCGAAGTCGAGGGATCCCCTTCCTGCTGGCGACTACGCGCTCCCGAGGCGGGGGATGCCTCGACTTCGCTCGGCATGACACGTGGGGTGCGGGTGTCATCCTGAGCGAAGCGAAAGACCCCCGCCGAGTGGCCACTGCGCGCTCCAAGGCGGGGGATCCTTCGACCGTCCTCCGCCGCTCGCGCGGCTCCGGCGGCTCATCTCGAACGCAAGGGGCACCACCAGAATGTCACCGCTGCCG
>JALYOB010000543.1 GCA_030857085.1 Acidobacteriota bacterium
GCTCACGCGTGTCGACCGCGCGCCGGCGCGCAAAGGCATCCTCATCCCCGACCTCGACTACGGCACCGGCGATCGCGCGGTGACGGAGCTCAAGCTGCGGCTGCTCGAAAGCGCGCTGCACATCCACGCGCGCAACGTCATCGCCGTCACCACGCTCTCGCCGTGGGTGCTGCTCGATGCGGCCGCGCAGTCGCCGGAGCTCGAGGAGCGGTGGCGCAAGGTGCTGTCGACGTTCACCGTTCGCGACGTCCATCCGCCCGAGGCGGCGCCGCTCGTTCTCGTGCGCAACGAGGGGCGGGTGGTCGTGGCGCAGGAGAAGCTCCGCGCCGGCACGACGGGCGCGCTGGCGCGCATCGTCAACGGCTCGCCCGAGCATGCGGCCATGCTGCTCGAACAGGAGACCGCCTCACAGGGGCCGTTCCTCTCGAAGCTCGGCGAGGAACTGATGCGCCATCACCTCCGCGGCCGTGAAGAGATTTACGACGAAGTCGGCGAGCGCGCCGCGATGTATTACGCGAACGTCTGGGCGACCTGCACGCGCGAAGAAAAATGCGTGCTGCATCACATCGCCGCCGACGGCTTCGCGAATCCGAACGACCGCCGCACCATTCGCCGTCTTCTCGCGCGCGGGCTCGTGCGGCGCGATCCGAATTTCAAGCTGATGAACGAGACCTTCCGCCGCTTCGTCGTCGCGGACGAACGCCGCGGCGAAGTGCGCGAAGGCGCCGACGTGCGCGAGAGCGCGTGGGACAAAATTCAGAAGCCGCTCTTCGTCGTCCTCGTCGTCGCCGGCTCGTTCTTCTTCTTCACGCAGCGCGAGCTGTTCGATGCATCGTTCGCCGTCGTCAGCGGCATCGTTGCGGGCGTGCCGACGGTGATGCGCTTCGTCGGCGTCATCACCCAGCGCGATTCCGCAACCGCGTGACCCGAGGGACAGGAGTTGTCGGTGGTCGTAGAAGTTGTCGGTTGTCGGTTCTCGGTTGTCGGTGCTCCGCTCAGTGTGCGTGTTCATCAGCTCTCCACCCTGAACGGACAACGGACAACCGATAACCGACAACCATCAACCGACAACCGCCAACCATCAACCGCCAACCATCAACCATCAACCGATAACCACCCGCGTTATATCCTCCCCCCATGGGCTTCAAGAAATCCCGATTCGGTCCGCGGCTCGTCGCGGCTGCTCGCGCGAAGCGGCACTATCGCGACGTTCATGTCTTCATTGGCGGCACCGGTGCGGTCGGTGGCGCGGCGGCGTTGCAGATGGTGGCGATGCTCGAAGAGATGATGACCATCGAGCCGCCCGATTCGTTCGATGACGTTCCGGTGCTCATCGTCACCGGACGCAGCGACGACGAAGTGCGCTCGTTCGAGTCGCGGCTCAAACGCACCACCCGCACGCGCTGGGGCGCGGGCATCGCGCCGCGCCATTTCGAGCATGGCTTCCTCTCCCCCGGCGGCGTCTACATCGCCGTTTCGAAGTTCGAGCTCAAACCGATTCCGGGACTCGAAGTCGTCACCGACGCGGACGTGCATCATCGCGCCGGAGCGGTCGACGAATTTCTTCGCATCGCCAGTCTCGATCGCGGCATGTCGCACGACGACATTGCCGAAGGACTACTGCGCTACGTGCGCGCGTCGCGGCCGATCACGTCCTTCCTCGAAGACCGCCTCACCCGTCTCCGCGACTACGGTCCCAAACCCTTCCGCTCCGTCCTCCTCGGCTTTCCTCTGCCGAGCATCCTCGCGTATCAGACCGGCGGCCTGACTACCGTGGCGAAAGAGCTCGGCCTGCCCGATCACTGCATCGCCGACGTGAAAGACGCATTCGAGAGCACGTTCGCCGATGACCTCAGCGCGGTCGATCACGAGTGGGGCGCGCGCGTGCTCGTCGCGCACACCACCGGCGTCGGCGGCATGTACGACGAAACGACGCTCGACGACGGCACCACCGAAACTTCCCTCCGCCTCGGGTTCGCGCACGCCGCGCGCGACGAGTTTCTGCGCAACAAACATCACGAGGCCGTGCACCTCACCGAGAAATACGCCGAACGCGGCGTGCTGATGCTCGTGACCGCGGCGGCGATCGGCATCGACGAAGTGCGCATGCGCGAGCACATTCCGCTGCACGGCGGCATCGTCAAAGCGTTACGCGATGCGCCGCACGAGCTGTTTCGCGGTGCGCGCGAACGGAAGCAGTCGATTCAACTCTTCAAGCCCACGACGCTCGGATTGACGGAGACGAAACCGAAGCCGCTCCACTTCAAGCGCGGTGAAGAGCTGCGTCCGAGCCACGCCATTCGCAGCGGCGAGAACGGCTTCTTCTCCGTCGCCAACGCCGACGCGCTCTATCGCGTGATGAAAGTCGCCTCGGTCTCCGAGCTCGGGCACGTGCTCGCGACCACCGGCCTTCTCGGCGATGATCCGAATCTGCCGTGGTTCGAGAACGGCGTCTGCTACTACACCGAGACCGCGAACTCGAAGCAGGTCTTCGACTTTCTCTATCAGCCGATGTTGTTGAGCGCGCAGCTCAGCGGCATCGAGCCGATGGCGCTGCAGGATCTCGGATCGGCAAAGCATCAGGCGGAGCTGCACACGCTTTCGCTGCTGATCCTCCTCCATCGTCTGCGCACGCTCGACGTGGAGGCGATCGAGGAGTTCCCATCCGAGGCGTTCGATGCGCGCAGGTTCTTCCTCGAGAACTCGCGCCCGCTCACGTTCCGGGACGTCGAGCAGTGGGAGCTCGCCTCGCTCGCGCGCGATCTGCGCACGCTCGTGACGGCGGAGAAGCCGGGACAACTTCTGCCGCTCAAGCCGCTCATCGATCCGAATCAATTCGGCGCGCGCGACGAAGCGCACATGGCGATCATGAAGGTCGTGCTCGACGCGGTGTTCGCCGTGACCTCGCTCGGCTCACCGATCGTGATCGATGACGAGAAAGGCAACGCCGTCGTTCGCGCCGGGTTCTACATCGCTCCGTTCGGCGCCGTCGTCTCCGACGACGACGGTCTGCGCCGCCTCTTCACGGAAAGCTTCGCGGAAACGCAGCCCGATTGTTCACTCGACGAATACGTCGCGTTTCAGATGGCGGTGAACGGCTTCATCGATCTGCGCACGCACGCGATCGTCTCGAACGCGAAGCTGCCGAATGAAATCGCTAACGGCAGCGTGACCACGCATGACGACGAAGCGTCGTTCGCCGCACGGCTGGCGACGCTTGAGCCGTATTCGTTCTTCGCCACCTGCGGCCTCATCGCCGTGCTCTACCGCCTCCGCGCTCTCGGCCGCATGCTCTCCCAGGCGCGCACCGACCTCGGCACGAACCAGGACTGGCTCTGGACCATGCTCCGCGACCCCCGCGGCCACACCTACGTCGTCCCGGGCGTCGTCGAAGCGCTGCGCATGATGTCCGAGTCACAGGAAAAAACCACCGGCACCGAATGGCTCGACGGCATCTGGGGCTACGAACGCAGGTTGCCCGCGCAACGCGCGGACGAGATTGTGCGGGCGGTGGAGGGGAG
>JALYOB010000544.1 GCA_030857085.1 Acidobacteriota bacterium
GAACCTGTGACGCAGCGCGACGTCGCGCAAAAGTCCGCCACCGAGCCCCTCATCTTCGAGCGCTCGAAGCCGGGCCGCCGCGGCTACCAGCTGCCCGCGCTCGACGTGCCCGAGCAGTCGCTGGACGAAATCCTTCCCGGGTCGCTCCGGCGCGAGACCATTCAGGACGAAGTCGAAGTCTCGGAAGTCGACGTCATCCGTCACTTCACGCGCCTCTCCAAACTCAACGTCTCCATCGACGCCGGCCTCTATCCGCTCGGCTCGTGCACGATGAAGCACAACCCGCGCATCAATGAAGAGATCGCGCGCACGCCCGGCTTCGCGCATTCGCATCCGCTGCAGGCCGAGCATCAGATTCAGGGCAATCTCGAATTGCTCTGGCACCTCGAGCAGACGCTCAAGGAAATCTTCGGTCTGCCGCGCGTGACGTTGCAGCCCGTCGCCGGCGCGCACGGCGAGCTCACCGGCATCCTCATGGTGCACAAGGCGCTTGCGAAGAGCGGCAACGCGCGCAAGTACATCCTCATCCCTGACTCCGCGCACGGCACCAACCCGGCGTCGGCTGCATTCGCGGGATACGAGATCAAAGAGCTGAAGTCGAACAATCGCGGCACGGTCGATCTGTCGACGCTCGAAGCGGCGGTGACCGAAGACGTCGCGGCGCTGATGGTGACGGTGCCGAACACGCTCGGCGTGTTCGAGTCCGAGATCCGCCAGATGGCGGACATCCTTCATGCGAAGGGCGCGTACCTCTACTGCGACGGCGCGAATCTGAATTCATTCGTCGGCATCGCCCGCCCCGGCGACATGGGGATCGACGTCATCCACTCGAACCTGCACAAGACGTTCTCGACGCCTCACGGCGGCGGCGGTCCGGGTGCCGGTCCGGTCGGCGTGAGCGAGAAGCTCATGCCGTTCGTGCCGACGCCGACAGTCGAGCGCAACGAAGACGGGACCTTCTATCTCGACTTCAATCATCCCGACTCGATCGGCCGCATGCGCGCGTTCAACGGCAACTTCAACGTGCTCGTGCGTGCGCTCACCTACATGCGCTCGATGGGTCCGACCGGATTGCGCCGCGTGGCGCAGCTCGCGGTGCTGAACGCGAACTACATCCGCACGCGCCTGCGCGGCCACTACCACCTGCCGTACGACGCGCCGACGCTGCACGAAGTGGTCTTCTCGGACAAGAACCAGACGCCGAAAGACGTGCACACGCTCGACATCGCCAAACGCCTCATGGACTACGGCTTCCACCCGCCGACGATCTACTTCCCGCTGATCGTCTCCGGCGCCCTCATGATCGAGCCGACCGAAACCGAGCCGAAAGAGGAGCTCGACGCCTTCTGCGAAGCGATGATCGCCATCGCCCGCGAATGCGAGGAACGCCCTGAGCTCGTCCGCAGCGCCCCGCACACGACGCCGGTGCGGAGACTGGATGAGGCGAAAGCGGCCAGGCAGCCGGTGTTGCGCTGGAAGAAGTAGCACTCACGTGTGTCATCCCGAGCGAAGTCGAGGGATCCCCCGCATGCAGGCCACTGCGCGTTCCATAGGCGGGGGATTCCTCGACCGTCTTCGCGGCTCGGAATGACACAGAGGCCCGGCAGCCGCGTTGCAGTAGACTCATCCGCCAGTGCCGTACGACGAAGACGATACTGATCGGTTCGACAAAACCCTCTCGATGCGACGCCTGCCGCCGCGTCCTCAGCCGGAGCCTGTCGCCGACAAACGCTCCACCGATCGCCGCCAGTCCAACGCGCGCATTCTCATCGGCACCATCATCACCATCGCCGTGCTGCATCTCGCCCGGCCGGTCGTCGTTCCGGTTGCACTCGCAATTCTCTTTGCGTTTCTCCTGACGCCGATCGTGATGCGCCTCGAGCGCACCTTCATCCGCCGCAGCGGCGCCATCGTCCTCTCCCTCGGCATCACCACCGCCGCACTCGGCTTCGGCGGCTGGTGGATCTATCAGCAGTTCAGCGCCGTGGCCAAAGAGCTCTCGACCGCCGCGACCAGCACGAACGTCGACAAGAAACTCCGCTTCCTCCGCCGCACGGGCGGCGGCACGCTCGAAGTCGTCGAACGCACCTTGCAGCGCGTCGCCGAAGTGCGCGATCGTCCCGAGCGTCCCGATCTCAAAGTGCGCGTCATCCCCGAACGCAAAACGCTCGGCGAACGCTACGAAGAAATCGCACCGACCGTCGAAGGCGTCGCGGCGACATTCCTCGTCGTCGTGGTCGTCTTCTTCCTTTTGCGCGACCGCGAACAACTCCGCGACAAACTCCTGCGCGTCGCTGGCCGCGCGCATCTCACCGTCACCACGCAAGCCATCGGCGAGACCTCGCAGCGCATCAGCCGCTACCTGCTGACCATCGCCCTGCTCAACGTCGGATTCGGCATCCTCATCGGCTTCGGCCTGTGGCTGTTGCACGTGCCGCACGCGGCTCTCTGGGGCGTGCTCGCAGGTCTGCTGCGCTTCATCCCGTACATCGGCGCGGTGCTCAGCGCGGCCGCACCGACGTTCCTCGCGTTCGCCGTCTTCGAGAACTGGTACACCTCGCTCGCCGTCCTCGGCCTCTTCGTCTTCAGCGATCAACTCATCGGCGGCTTCATCGAGCCGATCGTGGTCGGTCATCGCGTCGGCGTCTCGCCGATCGCGTTGCTGCTTGCCGCGATTTTCTGGGGCTGGCTCTGGGGTCCGGTCGGGCTGCTGCTCGCGACGCCGATCACCGTCTGTCTCACCGTCGGCGGCGAGTTCATCCCCGCGCTGCGGATCTTCTCGATCATGTTCGGCAGCGAAGATCCACTCGAGGGGTATCTCAGTTTCTACAACCGTCTTCTTCTGCGCGACCGCACCGCCGCGATCGCGATCGCCGATCGCTACGCCGAGAACGCGACGATGGAAGAGATGTTCAACGATCTCTTCATCCCCACACTCTCGTTCGCGCAGGAAGAGCTCGACCGCAAACGCATCACGCCAGCGCACGATCACTTCATCAAAGACGTCGTGCGCGAACTGATCATCCGCTTCGGCGACCGCAACGCCGGCACGCCGAACGCCGACCGCCACATCATCGGCGTCTCCGTCGCCGGCGAGCGCCTCTCCCTCGGCACGCTGATGCTCACGCAGCTCCTCCGCACCGAAGGCTACACGGCCGACTACTTCACCGACCTTCCCGAGCAGGAACTCGTCGCGTTCATCAGCGAAGTGAAGCCCGAGGCGGTGTTCGTCTCCTGCGCCCACTCCGATCACCTCGAGCAGGGCTACGCGCTGCTCGGTTTACTGTCCGCGAACTTTGCCGACCTCGCCATCATCGCCGGCGGATCCGCCTTCTCCCGCGACCGCGGCAAGACCCTGGCCGCCGGCGCAACGTACGTCCCCGCGACACTGAAAGAAGCGAAGGACGACTTCCTCAACCAACGCCGCGGCGCGCGGCGAAAGAGCGGAAGGTTGTCGTCGACATTTTCGGGAACGCGGTTCCGCGTCCCCCCTCCCGCATAGTTTGGAGTGGGGGGG